>SFEK01000162.1 GCA_004557285.1 Bacteroidales bacterium
GAAAAAAGAGTTTATACCTTTGGAAACGGTAAAGCCGAAGGTAACGCAAAAATGCGTGAGGAACTTGGTGGCAAGGGTGCAAACCTTGCCGGAATGAACTTGATTGGAGTGCCCGTACCTCCTGGTTTTACAATCACAACCAGCTGTTGTAATGAATATTATGAGGTAGGTCAGGAAAAAATCAAGGAAATACTTCAGGATGAGGTGAATGCAGCTGTTAAGCACACAGAGGAGTTGATGAACTCCAAATTTGGAGATGTCAAGAACCCTCTGCTCGTGAGCGTGCGTTCAGGTGCCCGTGCATCCATGCCGGGAATGATGGATACAATTCTTAACCTTGGTCTCAACGACGAGGTGGCTGAAGGACTGGTGGCAAAGACCAACAATCCTCACTTCGTTTACGACTCATACCGCCGTTTCGTACAGATGTATGGCGACGTGGTGCTTGAAATGAAACCCGTCAACAAAGAGGATATTGACCCATTCGAGGAAATCATCGAGAGTGTAAAGGCTGAGCGTGGTATCAAGCTCGACAAAGACCTTTCAGTTGAAGAGCTCAAGCGTCTGGTTAGCCTCTTCAAGGCAGCCATCAAAGAGCGCACAGGAAAAGACTTCCCCAATGACCCCATCGAACAGCTCTGGGGTGCCATTTGTGCTGTGTTCCGCAGCTGGATGAACGAGCGTGCTATCCTTTATCGCAAGATGGAGGGTATTCCAGATGAGTGGGGCACAGCCGTGAGCGTTATGGCCATGGTATTCGGCAACATGGGTGAAACCTCTGCTACCGGCGTTTGCTTCAGCCGTGATGCTGGTAATGGTGAGAACCTCTTCAACGGCGAATACCTTGTCAACGCACAGGGTGAGGACGTTGTGGCAGGTATCCGCACACCTCAGCAGATTACAAAGATTGGTTCACAGCGTTGGGCCGAGCGTGCTGGCATCAGCGAGGAAGAGCGTGCAGCCAATTATCCTTCAATGGAAGAGGCCATGCCTGAAATCTATGCACAGCTCAACGATTTGCAGGACAAGCTCGAAAAGCACTACCACGACATGCAGGACATGGAGTTCACCGTACAGGAAGGCAAGCTCTGGTTCCTCCAGACACGTAACGGCAAGCGCACAGGTACAGCCATGGTGAAGATTGCCATCGACCTGCTCCATGAGGGTATGATTGATGAGAAGACTGCCATCATGCGCTGCGAACCCCAGAAACTTGATGAACTGCTTCACCCCGTATTCGACAAGAAGGCTCTCATGAATGCCAAGGTCATCACTCAGGGTCTCCCTGCTTCTCCAGGTGCTGCCTGTGGTCAGATCGTGTTCCATGCCGACGATGCACAGGCATGGCATGCCGACGGTCACAAAGTTATCATGGTGCGCATCGAGACATCACCTGAAGACCTCGCAGGTATGGCTTCTGCTGAGGGTATCTTGACAGCCCGTGGCGGTATGACCTCTCACGCTGCCGTTGTTGCACGTGGTATGGGCAAGTGCTGTGTTTCTGGTGCCGGTGGCATCAATGTTGACTACAAGAGCAAGACCGTTGAAATTGACGGCATTGTATATAAGGAAGGTGACTACATCTCTCTGAACGGTTCAACCGGACAGGTATATGCAGGCGAAGTTCCCACCAAGGCAGCAGAACTTAGCGGTGACTTCAAGGAACTGATGGATCTGTGCGACAAGTACACCAAGTTACAGGTTCGTACCAACGCTGATACTCCACACGATGCTCAGGTAGCCCGTGCCTTTGGTGCCAAGGGTATTGGTCTTACCCGTACAGAGCACATGTTCTTTGAGGACAAGAAGATTGTTGCTATGCGTGAGATGATTCTCTCTGACACCGTTGAGGGTCGCGAGAAGGCTCTGGCCAAGCTGTTGCCTTATCAGAAGGCCGACTTCAAGGGTATTCTTGAAGCCATGGATGGTTGTCCTGTGAACATTCGTCTGCTCGATCCACCACTCCACGAGTTTGTACCCCACGATCTCGCTGGTCAGGAGACCATGGCCAAAGAGATGGGTGTAGATGTAGCCACTATCCAGCGCCGTGTTGCCTCATTGGCTGAAAACAACCCCATGCTCGGTCACCGCGGTTGCCGTTTGGGCATCACCTTCCCCGAGATTACAGCCATGCAGACCCGTGCCATCCTCAGTGCCGCTTGCGAACTGAAGAAAGAGGGCAAGAATCCTATGCCTGAAATCATGGTTCCTCTGATCGGTATTCTCCACGAGTTGAAGTCACAGAAAGACATCATCCAGCGTGTGGCCAAAGAGGTATTTGCCGAGTATGGTGTTGAGGTTGAGTTCGAGATTGGTACAATGATTGAAATACCTCGTGCTGCCCTCACCGCCGACCGCATTGCCACAGAGGCAGAATATTTCTCATTCGGTACCAACGACTTGACACAGATGACCTTCGGTTACTCTCGTGACGACATTGCCAGCTTCTTGCCTGTATATCTCGACAAGAAGATTCTCAAGGTTGACCCGTTCCAGGTGCTCGACCAGAATGGTGTAGGTCAGCTCATCAAGATGGCCGTTGAAAAAGGCCGTGCCGTTCGTCCCACATTGCGCACAGGTATCTGTGGTGAGCATGGAGGCGAGCCCAGCTCAGTGAAGTTCTGCGCCAAGGTAGGCATGGACTATGCCAGCTGCTCTCCATTCAGAGTACCTATAGCTAGGTTGGCCGCGGCTCAGGCAGCCGTTGAGAAATAATCGAAAGATGCTGAAAATTAGTGAGATACGAGGCAAGGACTTGGAAAACCGGTTCTTGCCTCAGTTCTTTTTGCTCACATTCTGCACGTTATGTGTGCAGAACGTGTTGGGTAAGTACCCCAATTTGTTGACCAGATTTTCTGGCCATGTTGACCAAGCAAAAAAGTGGTTTCGCCACAAACGACGGAAAATACCCCCTTTGTTTGCGATATGTTGACCGGATTTTCAGGCAATGTTGACCATTCTTCATGGCCACTGCAGAAGTTGACTACCAGACAAAGGAGGTTTCATTTAAAAGTACAATGTTCTGAACTGAATTTGTTTTGATGCCAGTCGACGGCTCGTTATGTGACTATCACTTAGTCCATACAAGAAAACGGGGAGTTCATACAACGGACTCTCCTTTTTTTGCCCAGTAGGAAATAGTAAACTAATTTTGCATAGTCTAACCAAAGAAAGAAAAAGATGAAGATTGTAAAAAGACTTTTCACGTGTGTGTTGCTATTGATTGTTGCATGTGTCTGCGTGGGCCTCTGGTTCCTTTACGGAAGCAAGACTAGTAATCCTCATAACTATGCAACCATTGGCGATATCCCTACGCCGTGGGGCTATGAACGTATCGACGGCGACGATGCTGCAAACAGCCAGTACTTACGCTCATTGCCACTGAAAAACAAGGGAAAGAAAGTGCATCTGTTCACGGGTGGCGAGGCCCGTTTCCAGTCGCTTTGCTATGCTGTGGTTGACATCCCCCTGCTGTCGAATGCCGAACAGTGTGCCGATGTTTGCATGCGCCTGCGGGCGGAGTACTTGTTCAATACAGGGCAATACGGAAAAATTCATTTCAAGAATGTCAACGGCAAGACGATGCACTATGGCGGTGGCGCTTCGCGTAAGGCTTTCGAGCGCTATCTGCGGAATGTGTATGGCGTGGCCAGCACCTTCTCGCTGAGCCGGGAACTGGAGCAACGACGGCTAAAGGACATGCAACCAGGTGATGTGTTCGTCTATGCCGCTGCCGACCGTCCCGGCAACCACAAGTATGGTCATGCCGTAATGGTGGTCGACGTGGCTCAAGACAAGCACGGACGGAAGGCGTTCCTGCTAGCTGAAGGCAATACGCCCGCCCGTGACATCCACGTGATGCGCAATTTCACGAATCCCATTCGCTCGCCGTGGTTCATGCTTGACGAAGATACCGATGACCTGCTGCTTGCCGTCTTTCACTATAAAGCCAGCGAACTGAGACATTTCTAAGATCAGAACGTGATGAGAGGAACGAGAATCATAAAGCGAGTCCTTCTGGCAATCATCAGCGCATTAGCTGCACTGATGGTCGTCTGCAATCAACTGGTTGTCAAGAATGCCGAGGGCAAGACGTTCGATGTAGTGGATTCTGTACCAGATGGTGATTACGTAGGACTGCTGCTCGGCACGACCCCGATGACACGCATTTCACACAGGAGAAACATCTTCTTTGAAAACCGCATCATGGCAACAGCAAACCTATATCATGCAGGAAAAGTACGGAAGATCCTTATCAGCGGCGACGACAAAAGTCTTGACGGTATCAATGAAACAGAATGTATGAAGGACTCACTCCTGGCAAGAGGCGTTCCCGAAAGCGATATCATCCTTGATGGGAAAGGTTACAGAACTATTCACTCAGTGCAAAGAGCCTATCATGATTTTGGTTGCAAGAACCTGATTGTGATATCTCAGAAGTTCCATAACGAGCGCGCCCTATATCTTGCCGACCATCTCGGTCTGAACTTTGATCGCATCG
>SFEK01000020.1 GCA_004557285.1 Bacteroidales bacterium
GATGGCAAGGTTGGTCATTCAAGTTTTGCCACCTCTTTTGGTGAGGGATAAGCGTTTGAGTACGCCCCGAAGGGGCAGAAGAGCATAGCCCAGGGCAACGCCCTGGGTAGGTTGAAGTGGTCAATACGCCCCGTAGGGGCAAAAGCGTCACTACATATTTCGGATGAAACGAAAATCTGTCAAAGTCAAGAAGATACCTTCGGGGGCCTGCGAAGGTATCTTCATTGACCAACGAAGGTACCTTCGCCGTGCGGTGAAGATACCTTCGTTGGAGAGGTTGTCTATTCGGGTAAAAAATGTCATGGATCAACGTATCACCTTCTTGCCGTTGATGATATAGATGGTCTTGCCATTGCCCTTCTGGGGATTGACACGAATACCCATCAAATTATAGGCCTTGCCTTGCGAGAGACTATTGTGCTCTATCTCACTGATGCCTGCAGCATTCCCGTTGACAAGGCGGCAAGTATTGGTGTTGAACACCTGGCAGTTGTTCTTGTCGTCAGCATCATACTTGGCCACAAATGCCACAATGCGCATATTGTCGGCCACCCATTCGTCAGGCAAGGTGACCTCATAGTCTTGACGATAGCCTGCAGCCAGGTCGATGGTTTCGCCCCAAGTGGGAGTAACCGACTGGCGGGCGGTGTGCCGATGCCAGAACGACCCCATGGCACCAGCCTGGGTCTGGGTAAAGATACTGTCTTCGGTAAGGAATACAAACAGACGGGCCTTGTCCATATCGTCAACGTCAAGCAGCTGTTGGCCACTCACGGTCATGTTCAGCTTGCGGTCGTCAGCCGAATATTGCGACTGTATATCCACCGTGGCAAAGGCAGGGAGAAGTTTCTGCTCCTCATAGAGCATGCGTGCAGTGGTGGCACTGGCATTGGTGGTAGGCACACCATAATTATAGGCATCGGGATAATACTGTCCGAAATTGGTGCGGTCGATCATCATGGCAGGTGCATACAGCACATCATCAGCGTAGAACCACTCATAAGCCGTGCTGGCATCGATGGTAAGCCCATCGGTATAGAAGCCGGCATGGTGGCACAGTTCCACCACGTCCTCGTCACCGGCAAACTCTTCGGATATGGCGAGGTGGGCACCGGGACAGGCGGTACACAATTCGGTGGAGAACATTTCCAACAGCACCTTGCGGGATGTGAACGACTCCCTGCAGCAAACCTTCTGCAACTGGGACGCATTGTCAGTCATCACGGCATCTTCACCGCCATTCACGGCGATGACCCTGAGCTGCAAATCATAGTTGCCCTCCTTGTCAAACTTGATACCCTTCAAGGCAAAGTCGGCCTTCTTGCGAACACTCACCGACAGGTTGTCTATGGTCTCTGTGGCCACCTGCTCACCGTCGACCATATAGGCCACGGCAACACTTGTCACCTTCTCGGCACCAAGGTTGCACACCTGTGCACTGCATGCCAGCACACTGTCAACCTCTACATAACCGGGCACCTTGGCCATGGCAAGACGGATGTTGTGCAGGGGAAGATTGTCGCCGGTCACCGTGGCATACAACACCGGACTGTAGGGATTTTCGTATCTCACCCATCCCTCGGCTGACCGTTTCACCCACTCTTCGTTTTCTACCAGTTCCTTGCCGAACGGCAGCGTCCGCTGGTTGTCCACCTCAAAACCGATATATATGGCACTGCCGTCAATCTGATAAGGCTCGTCCAGGGTAACGGTGAACCCACCACTTTTGTCTCTCGTGAACGACTGCTCCACGATGGGTGTTCCGTCGAGCTGGTGGGTGATGAACACCCTGCCACCCTTATCGCCTGTAGCCTGGTTCAACCGCAGGTAAATGCTTGAGATGCAGCATCCCTCATAGCCCTTCATGGTTTCTTCGGGATAATACAATGCCGAACCTGCCATGCCGTCGGTGCCAGCGGTCACCGTTTCGTTGGCCACCGCATTGGTGCCGTCACTGTTGCCGAGCGTGATGCTCTGCGCCTGCAATCCACATGAAACACCGAAGGTCATGACCAGCGTAGCGGTCATGACCTTGCAGTGAGAAACAATACTTGTCAATATCTTATCCATAAAACAAGGATTATCTTGCGATTTTGTAGGTCTTGATACCAGTAGCAGTAGCCACCTTGACAACGTAAGTGCCGGCAGGCATTGCGCTCATGTCGAGCGAACCGCCCTGGGCAATGGTGCGCACCAGTTTGCCTGAAGCATCGTATACATTGCCGCAAACACTGGCACCGATGATGGAGAGCACATTGTTCTTGTAGCTCATCGACAGTTCGCTGCCCTTGTTCATGGTCGAGATAGCAGAAACACTCTTGTCATAAGCCAACATGGGATAGTTGTATGCACCAAAGCCAAGGTTGCCGGTTCCGGCACCTACAAACACGGTTCCGTCTTCGCTGCAATCCCACATGGGATACATCTCTTCATAATAAAGGGGATAGGTCTTGCCAGCCTTGTCGGCACACAGGGTTCCATCCTCATTCCATACCAGTTTGCCATCGGCAGTAAAGGTGAAGAAGTAAGGAATATTATTGGGGTCGGCATAATAGCCGTACATGTTGCCGTTGGCATCGATGGTCTGGATGTAGCCGCCGTTGAAGTTGACCTCTTCTTCAGGACTATCTTCCTCACCACACTCAAACAGCTGCACCAGCACACCGTCGCGGATGAAAGCGGGGTTGAAACCACCACGTCCCGACACGTTGAGACCAACGAGTGTTCTGCCGTCGTTGCTGATGTCGCGCACGAAGAATGTATTGTAAGTGGCCTCGGTGTCAAGAGTCACCAGTTCATCGTCGATGAGCTGCTGATGCTTGCCGGGAGCGCCAAGGTCGGTAAACACCTGGTCGATGACATATCCTTCTTCGGTCTTCTTCCAGATGACAGGCAATTCATTGCATTTGTCAAACTTGGTGCCTTGGAACTCTGCCTCGCCCACCTTGATGTTGACATGGCCGCCAATAAACTGGGCATCGGGAGTGATGGCACGGGCTTCGCTGGAGAAAGACATACATTCGGCATAATAGAGGGAGTAGTCTTCAGGCACAGGGAGCTTGGTCCATTCGGCATCGTCCACATGTTTGAATCCAGGATAAGCAATGTCCTGCGTATAAATATCAGAACGTTTCTCAAAGCTGCCTACGATGATACCATCGTTAGACACATCGGTGGCCGACACGCGGTCGGTCGAGGTGCTGATCTGCTCCAGCTGATCGGGGTTGCTGCGTCTCCACAGAAATGAGCTGCCCGTTTCGCTGGTCACAGTCTGGCTGTCGTAACCCACGGCATACTGACCATTGGCAGACACATGGTTGAACACACCTGCACATGGGTAGCTGTCGAAACCAAATTCTCCATAATCTGTTACAAACTCCACTTCACCAAAATTGCAAGTGGTCAACTGCTGTGCTTGTGCAGCACCCAGGCTTAATGCAAAGCCTACTGAAAGCAAGTAAATTTTCTTCATCATAAATTTTTTTGAATTACTGATTAGGTTATTTGTATGATGCAAAAGTACACCTTTATATATACATATCCAAAGATTGTAAGTATAAATTACAAATAATTAACGGAGAAGCAGGAACGGCAGTTGCTGTTTCCCAAGCAGGAAACCATGCCATTGTTCCAGTTGCAGAAATAAAAAAAGCAGCAGGAGCGGCAAGACTGCTTTTCTGTACCGCTCCAACTGCAGTCGTTCGGGCTTCGCCAAGGCGAAACAGTCGTTCAATTACAGCAGTTTTTCAAATTTCTCCTGCAACTTGGCTTTGGTGGTAGCACCAACGAACTTGTCAACCACCTTGCCGTCCTTGATGAAGAGGATGGTAGGAATGTTTCTGATACCAAACTCCATGGCAATGTCGTCGTTCTCTTCCACATCGCACTTGCCGACAACAATCTTGCCGTCGTATTCCTTGGCCAGCTCTTCCACAAGGGGAGCAATGGCTTTGCAAGGGCCACACCATGTAGCCCAAAAGTCAACTACCAATGGCAATTCGCCATTCTTCAAACTCTCGAAATTCTCGTTTGTGATTTTTACTTCCATGTTTTTTTCACTATTTAATGTTAATGATAAATATATCTTTGATCTACGATGAGATTTCAATGTGTCATTCCATGACCCTCAATACCACATCAACAGCAACAAATATCATGCCACGATGGAACTTTTGAGTAAAAAGCGCACTCATTTTGTCAATTCACTCTATAGTCCAACGCCTCCGAGTCTTTGATCATGGCGATGAGACGCTTGTTGATGTCAATCTTTCCCACCTTGCTATATAGCTGCAGAGGCATAGAGCCGTTGTTGTCGTTGACCTGAAAATACAACTGTGTGGCACCAGGGTTGTCTTTGACGATTGTGGCCAAATCGGCAACGATGGTATCATCGAGCTTACTGGCCTCAATGGTAATGGTGAAGCGGTCGATCTGGGAGTCTTTCACCGTCTGCAGATATTGGATGTCTGTCACCCGCATTTCCAGATGGTCGGAGTTGCGGAATCGCTGCACAAACTGCACCTTGACATAAACGGAGCACCCTTCTATCAACATGCCTTTCCACTTGCCCCACTCCTCGCCGAAGAGAGGCAACTCGCCCGACCCCTCAAAGTCTTCGATGGTGACAAAGCCACAGGGCTTGCCCGACTTGGTGAACTTGCTCCTGACAGCGGTGACGATGCCCCCGAACACCACCTCCTGTTTCTTTGACAGCAAGGTGCGGTCGGCCAGTTCTGAACAATGCGTGTTGCAGAGGTTGTTGAGGATAAACTCATAGTCGTCCAGCGGATGGGCGGAGAGGTAGATGCCCACCAGGTTGCGCTCGCGGTTGAGCCGTTCGATGGTGCTCCAGCTTTCGGCTTCAGGCACAGGCGGTGTGGCAATCTCTACGGCATCACAGCCTCCAAACAGGGAATTCTGCGCCTGCAGCTGCTCTTGCTGGTAAAGCTGCCCATAACGCACAAGCGTGTCAAGGAACAATTCGCCCTTGGCATTGGCGGCGAAATATTGTTCACGGGCAATGCCCATACTGTCGAGCCCTCCACTGAGCACCAGGTTTTCAATGCATTTCTTGTTGCACGCCGACAGGCTGACACGCTGCACGAAATCAAACACCGAAGCATAAGGCCCGTTCTTCTCCCGCTCGTTGACAATATTTTCAGCAGCGGCAGAGCCCATGCCCTTGACAGCGGCAAGACCGAAACGGATGGCTCCAGCCTTGTTCACGCTGAACTTCTGTCGACTCTCGTTGACATCGGGTCCCAGCGTGGGAATGCCCATCGCCTTGCACTCGTCCATGAGTTTGGTGATTTCCACAATGTTCGTAAAGTTTCGGCTCATATTGGCCGCCATGTATTCGGCGGGATAATGTGCCTTGAGATAGGCCGTCTGGTAGGCCACCCATGAATAGCAGGTGGCATGACTCTTGTTGAAGGCATAGCTGGCAAACTTTTTCCAGTCTTCCCATATCTTGTGCAGCACCTCGTGCTTGTAGCCGTTTTTCTCGCCGCCCTCATAGAAGAGTCCTTCCAGGTGGTTCATTTTCTCTATCAGCTTCTTACCCATGGCCTTGCGCAGCGTGTCCGACTGGCCCCTGGTGAAATTGGCCAACTGGCGACTGAGCAACATCACCTGCTCCTGATACACGGTAATGCCGTAGGTGTCTTTCAGGTATTTCTCCATACAGGGAATGTCATACTGAATCTTGGAGGGGTCTTTCTTTCGCTCGATAAACTGCGGGATATAGTCCATAGGTCCCGGACGATACAGGGCGTTCATGGCAATGAGGTCTTCAAACACCGTGGGGTGCAGCTCACGCAGATACTTCTGCATACCGGCCGACTCAAACTGGAAGGTGCCGATGGTTCGCCCCTCGCTATAGAGTTGATAGGTGTCGGGGTCGTCGATGGGGATGGTGTCCAGATCAATCACCTTACCCGTGGTCAGGCGGATGTTTTCCACCGCCTCCTTGAGGATAGACAATGTCTTGAGCCCAAGAAAGTCCATCTTGATGAGTCCGGTCTCCTCGATCACACTTCCCTCATACTGCGTACACAGCAGTTTGCTGCCCGTCTCCTTGTCGTCGGCGGTAGATACAGGCACCCAATCGCTGATGGCATCACGACAGATGATGGTACCACAGGCATGAATGCCCGTGTTGCGCACATTGCCCTCGAGCATCTTGGCATATTCGATGGTTTCATGCAGTTTGGGGTCTGGCGAAGCCTCGGCGTCACGCAGTTCCTTCACACATTTGATGGCATTGGTAAGGTTCATCTTCAAGCCATCAGGCAGGCGGTCGGGAATGGCCTTGCACAGGGCATTCGACATGTCGAGAGGCAGTTTTTCCACCCGGGCCACATCCTTGATGGCCAATTTGGTGGCCATGGTACCATAGGTGATGATATGCGCCACCTTGTCGGCACCATATTTTTCCGTCACCCACTCCAGCACCTTGCCGCGGCCGTCGTCGTCGAAGTCGGTATCAATATCGGGCAAAGAGATGCGGTCGGGATTGAGGAAACGCTCAAACAGCAGGTCATACTTGATGGGGTCGATCTTGGTGATTCCCAAGCAATAGGCCACCACCGACCCTGCCGCGCTGCCACGCCCCGGACCTACCATCACACCCAATTCGTCGCGGGCGGAGTTGATAAAGTCTTGCACAATGAGGAAGTAGCCCGGAAAACCCATGGTCTTCATGATATACAGCTCGAAGTTGACCCGCTCCTTCACCTCGTCAGAAAGAGGGTCGCCATACAGTTTCTTAGCCCCCTCATACGCCAGTTTGGCCAGATAGTCGGCTTCAAACTTGATTCTATACAGTTTGTCGTAACCGCCAAGCTTCTTGATTTTCTTTTCCCCCTCCTCACGAGAAATCACCACATTCCCATTCTCGTCTTGGGTAAACTCGTCATACAGTTGTTCTTCGGTGAAACGCCGGCGGTATTCCTCTTCTGTGCCGAATGTTTCGGGGATGGGGAAGAAAGGCATGATGGGTGCATGGTCGATGCTATAGGTTTCCACCTTGTCAAGCACCTCGCATGTATTGGCAAGGGCTTCGGGAACATCAGCAAAGACCTCGTTCATCTCGGCCCTTGTCTTGAACCACTCCTGCTTGGAGTACAGCATACGTTTGGGGTCGTCAAGGTCTTTGTTGGTCGACAGGCAGAGCAGGCGGTCGTGAGCCTCGGCATTCTCCTCGTCCACAAAGTGGCAGTCGTTGCTGCATATCAGTTTGATGTTGTGTTTACGGGCCAATTCCATGAGCACGGCATTGGCCTTCTGCTGCAAGGGGAAGGTTTCCCTGTTGGCACGGATTGAGGGATCTTTCACCTCGTGGCGTTGCAGTTCCAGGTAATAGTCGTCGCCAAAAACCCGCTTATACCACAGCAGCGACTCCTCAGCACCCTTCAGGTCGCCATGCAGAATTTTCGAGGGCACCTCACCGGCAATACAGGCCGAGCACACAATCAGGTCTTCGTGGTAGCGTTCCAGGTCTTCGTGGTCGGTACGCGGACGCATATAGAAGCCATCCACCCAAGCCCGGCTCACCAGTTTGATGAGATTCTTGTAGCCGTTGTAGTTCTTGGCCAGCACAATGAGATGCCAACCACTCTGGTCGCCCTTCTCCTTCACCTTGTCGGTCTTCTTGCGTCGGGCCACATACATCTCACATCCCAAGATGGGTTTGAAGAGCGGCTTGCCCTGTTCCTTCAATTCCTTGTTCTTCTTGTTGCAGTAGTTGAAGAATTCTTTGATACCCATCATATTTCCGTGGTCGGTCACCGCCATACCCCTCATACCGTCGGCAACAGCTTTATCGACCAGCTTCTTCACACTGGCCTGACCGTCGAGAATGCTATAATAAGTATGTACGTGTAGATGGACGAAATCTTGCATAGCTAAATGATCATTTATTGAACTTGGAGCGTCAAAGTTAAGGCGAAAAAACGAAACGACAAAAGAATATGCGAAAAATTTGCCAGATAAATAAAAAATAATTACCTTTGTCACCGATTACGGACTTCAAAACTACTATGGGGAAAAAAATAAAGAAAATAAAAAACGTAAGACTTCACCACGAGGGCATCGGTTTGTTGACCTACGGGCTAACCGCATTCATTGCCATTTCGCTGCTCTTGTGGTGGTATGTTGACACAAAAATTCCATTCTGGGGTTTTGTCACCGTGTTTGGCATCATCTATCTGATAGCTGTAAATTTCTTCCGCTGTCCTAAGCGTTATTTTGAAGAAGACACCGAAAACATTGTCGTTGCTCCGGCAGACGGCAAGATTGTAGTCATTGAGGAAGTGTTTGAAGACAAATATTTTCACGACAAGCGCATCATGGTGAGCATATTCATGAGTCTTTTCAATGTTCATGCCAACTGGTTTCCGGTTGACGGCAAAGTGAAATTCGTCAAGCATTTCAACGGCAACTACTTCAAGGCATGGTTGCCCAAGGCCAGCGAGGAAAACGAACATGCCGACGTGATGATAGAGACACCCGACGGCACGGGCATCTTGTGCCGGCAGGTGGCAGGTGCAGTGGCACGGCGTATTGTGACATATGCCAAACCCGAAGAAGACTGCTACATCGACGAGCATTTAGGATTCATCAAATTCGGTTCGCGCGTTGACCTCTACCTGCCATTAGACACCGAGATATGTGTCAAGATGGGACAGGCCACAACGGGCGACAAGACGGTTATCGGCAAACTGAAATAGCCATCCCCGTGCATTGCAGAGTGCACCTATAACGATTGAGAACATGGTAAAAAACATTCCCAACACCATCACTTGCTGCAACCTCATCTCTGGCTGCATCGCCACGACATTCGCTTTTGGCGGACAGCTCTACATGGCATTGCTGTTCATCATCATTGGTACTGTATTTGATTTTTTCGACGGCATGAGTGCCCGACTGCTTCATGTGGCCTCACCGATAGGCAAGGAGCTCGACTCGCTGGCCGACGACATCACCTTTGGCATGGCACCGGCCACCATGTTGTTCTACGAACTGGGCGTCATGGAATATCCCTCATCCCTGGAGTTTCTACGGGCATACATCCCATACATCGCCTTTGTCATGGCAGCGTTTTCGGCATTGCGCCTGGCCAAATTCAACCTCGACGAGCGGCAGACCACATCATTCATCGGACTGCCCACACCGGCCAACGCCCTGTTTTGGGGCTCACTGTTGGTGGGTGGCCACAAGTGGATTGAGTCAGCTCCCGACATGCTCATGGCCATCATTGCCCTGCTGTTGCTCAGCTGCTGGCTCCTCGTTGGCGAACTGCCCATGTTTGCATTGAAGTTCAAGCATTGGGGATGGAAGGGCAACGAGGTGAAATACCTCTTTCTGCTCACCTGCATCCCCCTGTTGGCATGTTTTGGCATCCTGGCGTTTGCCATCATCATCGCCTGGTATCTCCTACTCTCCGTTTATGTGAACATTAGAAACAAAAAGCAATGATCATACTGTTCAAATTCCTTCTGCTGATATTCATTGCCGTATTGATCACGGGTGCATTGATAGCCTTCCGCATCTACCGTTCGTTCCGCAACATCACCGACCGCTTCAAGGGTGGCAACGGCAGCCAGACAGCAAGACAAGGATACGACCAACGCAACAGCAACACCAAAGAGCATGTGGTTGACCACAGAAATCCACACACCGCCAAACAAAAGATATTCAAAGACGAAGAGGGTGAATATGTGGATTATGAGGAGGTGAAGTGACCATCACTCCCTCTCATTGTTCAGCCAACTCCAACCTGACGACATGTGCGGCATCCGAAGGCAGGCGCGACTTGTCGGGGATGGTAAGCGTGAGGCCATCGCTGCCTTGCTCGTAGCGGCATTTGAAATTGCGCTTTACACTGAGCAGCGTGGCGTCAGTAACCCTTGCGGCAAGGTTGCTGTCTTTTAGGGCCGTGAGCAACATGGGCTTTTCTGTTCCTGGCCAGTCGAGCATGATGACATAAATGGTGTTGCCCTTGCGCGTGTAATACACTCGCTCGCCGGTGGCTGTGGTTTCATGAGACACCACATAGGGACGGGTGCCATAGATGCTCTCTCCGTAGGACCAAAGCCACACGCCTACATTCTCCACCACATCGCGCTGCTCCTGTGGGAAAGTGCCATCGGCCATTGGAGCAAGATTGAGCAACATCTGTCCGTTGTTGCTCACCACCTCAATGAGTTTGTGTATGATGTCGATGTGCGAGCGGCAGTGTATGCCACGTACATAGCCCCACGGCTTGTGGTAACCATCGCAGATGGTGTAGTCGCACAACCAGGGTATGGGGTCGATGTCTTCGGGATTGCTCATCTCGTGGTCAAGCATACCGATGCTTCGGGGAAATTCCTGGTATTTGTAGGTGAATATCACCTGCTGCCCCGTCTGCTCAGCATGGTTGAAATAATGGGCAAGAAACTGCAGTTTCTTTTGTTCGGGGATGGAATCCATCCATGCGTCGAAATAAATGATGTCGGGACTGTAATTGCTCACCACCTCCTTGGCCTTGTCAAGCCACATCTGATACCATTCTTCACGGGGCATCAGGCAACCGTACATCTTGGCATACTTGGGATTGTTGGCCGCCCATGTGGGTTTCACCTTGACATAATAGTAGTTGTTTTCATGGTGCAGCGACACGAAGAACTTCATGCCACGACGACGCACGGCATCGGCCATCTCGCCCACCACATCCCGCTTGGGGCCCATGGCCTTGGCATTGAAAGGCGTAAACTTGGAGTCCCACATCGAGAAACCGTCGTGATGTTCACCCACCACTCCGGCAAAGCGTGCCCCACTGCTTTGGAACAGTTCGGCCCACTCGTCGGCATTGAATCGCTCAGCCTTGAACATCGGGATGAAGTCGTGGTAGCCAAACTGCTCCAACGGCCCATACATCGCCTCGTGACGCTTGCGGGCATTCATCAGTCCGACACCATCGTCGTGCATATAGTGAAAATACTGTTCGTTGCCATAAGCCGGCACGCTGTACACTCCCCAATGGCAGTAAATGCCAAACTTGGCATCGCGCATCCATTCGGGCACGGCCTCATGCTTTTCCAACGATTTCCATGCGGGTTCGTAATGCTGTTGTGCCCGCAACACGAGCACAGCCATGACCAAGGTCAATAATAAAAAATGTTTTTTCATGATATAGTCAGTTGACTGCTCCATCCAGTCGTTCCAGTTGATGATTTTGTTTCTTTTCCTTTTCAGTGGTCAGCGTGCAGCGACATTCGTCCGACAGTTGTCCCGATTGGACAAGGATGACATTCTCGCCCTCGCGCAGATGGACATTCCTGAACACGACACGCCCGATGTCGTCTTTCTTGCCCTTGGCTACACGGCGACCGTTGACGTACAGCACAACCTGCCGCTGGTTGGTATATACCTTGACATCGGTCACAGGCTCGGTGCGCCGGGTGAAACGCCGTGCAGCGATATAGAGCACAGGCTCAGCACTCCAGTTGGCCTTGTAGAAATAATAAGAGTCTTTGCGGGTTTTGCGGTCGTAGGTGACAATGCCCTTGTCGTTCATGCCACACATGTCTCCCTCGTCACGTATGCTGCTTGGATTGTCGGCATACTGCCATATAAACTTGCACCACGCATAGTGTCTCTGGTGCATGTCACGCCAGTTTTCCTCGTGCACCCTGGCCTGGTTTTCCTCATAGTGAATCTTGTTGGTCACTATGGGGTCAAAGCCATGCTGCAACGTGCTGCCTGCCGCACCATATTCACACAGTCCTATCGGTTGCCGCCCGGCCTGTCGATGGGCTTCGTCCATAAAGCGGCCAACGCCGTCGCCCTGCTCATAATAGCCAAAGTATTTGTTCCACCCTATGCAGTCGGTGATGCCCTGGAAGCGGTCCTGATCATAGCAGATGGCCAATGTGGTGAGTCGTTGAGGGTCGAGCCGTTTGGCCTCGTCGTGCAGTTTTTTCAGGAAAGTGGCAGGCTCGTCATATTTGAACGAGAGTTCGTTGCAAAGACTCCAGAAACATATCGACGGAGCATTGTAATGTTGCTTGACCATCTCTATCAGGTTCTGCACGACATGTTTTTCCAACTGTGGGTTCTTGATGTAGCCCGGCGAATTGTAGCCCCCAGGCCCGGCAAGGTTGAGTTCCTGCCACACCACAATGCCACGCTCGTCATATTGCTGCACATCAAAGCGCGAATGGGGATAGTGAACAAAGCGCACACCCGTGCAACCCAGTTCGCTGATGATACCCGCATCACGGCTCATGGACTCTTCGTTATACAAGCCTCCGGTAAGATAGCCCTCTTCATGGCGGCACACCCCATGAAGGTCGAGATGCTCACCATTGAGGAAGAAGCCCTTGTCGGCATCAAGGGCAAAGGTTCTGAATCCAGTCTGCTCTTCCACACAGTCAACCACCCTGTCGGCCTTGAGCAACTCCGCGCGAACCTTATATATATAAGGGGATTTCCGCCCATTCCACAGCTGGGGATTGGAAATCTGCATTTCGACCGTTGACGATTGGCCCTTTGCCTTGACACACTGCTCAGACACGGTGTTTCCCTCCTTGTCGATGATGCTTACACACAGGGTCTTGTCTTCGTTGTCAGCAGAAAGTGAAAGCATGGTTTCCACCCTCAGGGCCACCTGTTCAGGCGACACTTTGTCTTGGTGAACATACACCCCACTGCTGCCATAATCGAGTGGTGATATACAGTCTTCATCGGTCACCAACAGCCAAACAGGACGGGTGATGCCCCCATACATGTTGAAATCGCCTGCCAGGGGAGCCACATCCGTGCGATAGGCATTGCTGGCCACCACGGTGATTTTGTTGTCGCCCGCATGCAGTTTGTCTGTAATCTCATAACAGAAAGCGGTATAGCCGCCCGCATGACGCCCCACGGATTGCTGGTTTACCGCCACCTCGGCAAACGAGTTCACGCCATCAAATTTCAGGAAGAAGCGTTGGCCTTTCATCTGACGTTCATTCACTGTCAACACATGCTCATAGACATAAGTGCCCCGCTCGTATTTCATCCCTTGAAACACGTCGGTCAGGTTCCATGTATGGGGCACCACGACATCGGTCATCTGCGGGTTTCTGCTCACATCGTAAGCAGGATAGAATTTCCATGCTTTCAGCTGTCTTGTCTCACGCGCCCTGACGACCTGTACGACAAGCAACAAGAAGACAACAATGACAGGTAAAGTTTTTCTCATATTTCTTAGATATATTTCAACATAACAAGGTAAAAAAAATGTCACGGCAAATATACATATTTTATTAAACAATGCTATACATCCGTACCGAAATAATCATTTTTCCAAGCCTTTTGACAAATATCAAGGCACAGGATGCTGTCTTCCAACAACGACAGAGAACAACATGAAAAAAAACTCAAAGAACAATAAAATATCGGTGCCGGCAAAACAAGGTAAGACAATAATCACTATATTTGCATTATCTAAACAGAAAAACTTTAACAAAGGAGGTAGATATGAAAAGATTATTGTTATGTGCAGTCTTTACCATCACTGCATTGTTACCGGAAACGGCCCACGCCTGCACAGGCATTACCCTAAGAACGGCTGGCGGCACACCGGTTCCCGCCCGTACCATCGAATGGGCCGGCAACGACCTGGAAAGCAAGTATGCCATTGTTCCCAGAGGTTTCAAGCAACACTCGCTTCTGCCCGACGACCAACCAGACGGCATGGAATTTGTCTCTCGCTATGGCTATGTAGGACTGGCCGTGCAAGAAAAGGAGTTTGTGGTAGAGGGACTCAACGAGGCAGGACTCTCGGCAGGACTGTTCTATTTTCCCGCTTATGGCAAATATGTGGAATACCATGAGGAACTGAAGGCCAACACCATCAGCGACTTGCAGCTGGTGTCATGGATATTAGGCAGTTTCAAGACCATTGACGAGGTGAAATTTGCCATGACCGATGTGCGTGTGGTGACCATCGACCCCAGAGGCTCTACCGTGCATTGGCGCATCACAGAGGAAAGCGGACGACAAGCGGTGCTGGAAATCATCAACGGCAAGCCCAAATGGTATGAAAACCAACTCGGTGTGTTGACCAACTCCCCTTCGTTCGACTGGCACCTGACCAACCTCAACAATTATGTCAATCTCTCTGCCGGCCCCATCTCCCAACGCAAGGTGGGCAACATGACACTCACGGCATTCGGTGGTGGAGGTGGTCTCCATGGCATCCCCGGCGACATGACACCGCCGTCACGCTTTGTGCGTGCAGCCTTCTTCCAAACCACTGCGCCCCAGCAGGCTACGGCAGAAAAAACGGTCACACAGGCGTTTCACCTCCTCAACAACTTCGACATCCCCACGGGCATACAGTTTGAGGAGGGGCAAGAGATTCCCGACATTCCCAGTGCCACACAATGGACAGTGGTGTCTGACATTGCCAACCGCCGCATCTACTACCGCACCATGCACAACAGCAACATCAGGTGCTTCGACCTGAAATCCATTGACTTTAAGAAGGTGAAACACCAATGGGGAATGCTCGACAAGGAAAAAAAGCAGCCCATTGAAATGGTGGTCATCAAATAGGCATCGATGAACAAGCCTTAGGGCGTAAAATACCAGACGACGCATCATTCCGGTAGCAGGAGCGATGCGTCGTCTGACTTGTATATGCGCTGCCAGAGAGGCATCAGTTGTGTACCAACGTACCGATTTCCTCGCCGTTCATCACCTTCTTCAGGTTGCCCACAATATCCATATTGAACACATAGATAGGCAGGTTGTTCTCCTTGCACATCGTGGTGGCGGTCAAGTCCATCACCTTCAGTCCACGGGTATAGATTTCATCGTATGTGATGTCAGCAAACTTGGTTGCCGTGGGGTCTTTCTCCGGGTCGGCAGTATAAATGCCGTCAACACGTGTTCCTTTAAGCATCACGTCGGCCTCAATCTCAATGCCGCGCAGCGAACTGCCTGTATCTGTGGTGAAATAGGGTGAACCTGTGCCTGCACTGAAGATGCACACATAACCGGCCTCCATGGCTTCAATAGCCTTCCATTTGCTGTAGAACTCTCCTATCGGTTCCATGCGGATGGCTGTCAGCACTTTGGTCTTTACGCCCAAGGCATCCAATGCCGAACTCAGGGCCAACGAATTGATGACGGTGGCACACATGCCCATCTGGTCGCCCTTGACACGGTCGAAGCCCTTGCTCGCTCCGCTCAAGCCACGAAAGATGTTGCCGCCACCGATGACGATGCCAATCTGCACTCCCATGTCATGCACTTCCTTGATTTGACGGGCATAATCACCCAAACGTTCGGGGTCGATGCCAAAACTCTGTTTACCCATGAGACTCTCTCCACTGAGCTTCAATAAAATTCTTTTATACTTTGCCATAATCTTTTGATAATAATTGTCTAAAACAAATCATATATTATATCACGAATTTCACCTCCTTGAACGCATAACGGCTCAACATCCCGTCTTCTCTACGCAACACGAAATGGCCATCAGGCTCAACGGCATGCACCTCGGCCAAAAACCTGCCGCCGGCATCTTGATAGGCATGCTGCCCCGTCTTGCGGTAAAGACGGGCAAAATAAAGGGCATCGATCTTGTCGTAATCGCCACGGTTGACGGTTTGCAGATACCCCTGGAAACGATGGAGTATGGTTTCCAGCAGTGTGTTCCTGTCCACCTCGTGACCCACTATCTGCGACAAAGACACAGGATTGGGGGCATCGCCGACAAATATCTGCTGATTGACATTGATGCCGGTACCGAGAATGCAATACCCCACCCCACTGCCCGACACCGTACATTCTGACAGCGTACCGCTGATTTTCCTGTCGTGCCAATAGATGTCGTTGGGCCATTTGATGGTGATGCCATCGGTATAGGCAGACAACGCCTCCGCCACGGCAAGGGCTTCGGCCTCAAGCATCACAAACTGCCTTGATGCCCGCAAGCCAAGGGGAAAGACCTTGATGCTGAACGTGAGATTCTTGCCGGCCTCACTCTCCCAGCAGTTGGTGCCCTGTCCTCGACCTGCCGTTTGATAATCAGCCACCACAACGGTCATGAGCACATCTTTCTCTTGCGGATAATCATGCAAGAAGCGGTTGGTCGAATCGGTTTTTTTAATCGATATGATGTGAACGTTGTCCATAAACATTAATAATAATAAGGTATAGGCGAAAAAGCATCCTCAATATGCTCTATCTTGTATGGCTGGCCTGGCATTCCCACAATAGCGACAATGTCAAATCTAACGGGGGCATCGATGTGATAATACTTCACAAAACGATTTGCAGCCGTGCAAATACGCCTGGCCTTACCCCTGTCAACAGCTTGTTGCGGATCCATAAACAAGTCGTTCCGACGTGTCTTTACCTCCACAACCACCAGCATGTTGTCCATATAGCCGACAATATCAAGGTCACGATGCCCGTCGCGCCAGTTGCGCTTCAGTATTCTCATTCCCTTGTCGGCCAAATAGGCGGCGGCTATCTGTTCGCCCCAAGCTCCCAATTCATTGTGTTGTGCCATAGCAATCTGTCATTTTTCTGCACTGCCCACACTTTGTGTGTCTTCAGTCGAGACGCCATACGATAAGCAGTCCTACAAAAATACAACATTTTTGCCAATCACCAAAGTTGTTACGATGAAAAACCGTAAATTTGCACAAAAACTACGACATGAGACAAAACAATGAAGGCACAAGTGTCAACAAAATGGCAGAACAGCAGAAGACCGACGAGGCGTTCATGAGAAAAGCATTGGCCGAGGCAGCATTGGCAGCAGAAGCCGGCGAAGTGCCCATCGGTGCGGTCATCGTATGCCAGAACCGTATCATATCACGTGCGCACAACCTCACCGAAACACTATGCGATGTCACTGCCCATGCCGAGATGCAAGCCATCACTTCGGCAGCCAACACGCTTGGCGGCAAATACCTGCAAAACTGCACGCTCTATGTAACGGTAGAACCCTGCGTCATGTGTGCAGGAGCCATAGGCTGGTCGCAGATGAGCAGAGTGGTTTTTGGTGCTGGCGACGAAAAGCGTGGGTTCAAACGTTTTGCCCCCAATGCCCTTCACCCCAAGTGCACGGTGAGCGAGGGTATATTGGAAGAGGAATGCAAAGCCCTGGTGCAAGACTTCTTCAAAGGAAAAAGATAAAGATGTGGAGTAAAGGCGCGACCCAACCACAATGGGGCACTCTTTATTGACGGGTAAGTTTTAGTCCGACATCAGAAACGCCGGGAAGAATTTCCCGTTTCATGATGTGCCTTACACACACATGAAGCGAATCACCCTTGTTGAGCGATATGTCTTTCAGGATAAACTGATACTGGTAATACCCTACCCCCTGACCAAGGATATTCCCCTTGTCGTCAGCCAGATGGCACTTCAGCGTGTCCCTATACACCCGATGCCCGGGTTCTATGGTTTGTTCAACCAGAAGACTCACTCCCGTAAAGGGAAACGACGAACTGGTGCGCAACCCTATTTCCTGACGATAATGTCCTGGGGCTGCCATTCGGGGAATGTCAAAAATCAGGGTATCATTCTTTTCCCATCCCTCAATCATCGTATGACAAAACCGGTTATACACCACGTTGCCGCCACACGACAACAACATGGTGCACAACCAGCATCCTATAAAGAGCAAGGATTTATGCTTGAGTTGGCTCATTCTTTTCTGGCTTGTTTCGTTTTGCCGCATTGTTCTTTTTGGGATGTCCGCCACCGGCATTGGCATTGTTGCCCTTGGGAGGCTGACCGCCATTCTTGGCCTGTGGGTCGCCAGCATTGGCATTGTTGTCCTTAGCCTGTGGGTTGCCGGCCTTGGCATTGTTGCCCTTGTTGGGCTGCGGGTTGCCTGCCTTGGCGTTATTCCCCTTGTTGGGCTGCGGCTTTGCAGGTTTGGCATTGCCACCTTCTTTGGCGGCATTGTTTTCTTTGGGCTGTTGACGGTTTCCCTTGGATTTCGACTTGCGTTTTTTCTTGCTCTTGTCAAAGCGCGTCAGGCTTTCGTTCTCCAGCAAATCAACAGGTTTGTCCATTTCTCTCAACTTGCCATCCTCATGCAGTGAGGCCGGTTTCTCGCCATGCCGGTTCAGTTCAATCACTTGCATGGCCCGCTGTGCGGTAATGGTTTCAAGATTGGCAGGTATTTTCTTGTCTGTAGAATAGGTGACCAATCCGGCAAGGATATCAGCCTTGAAATAATAATATTCGCCGTCTGCAGTTTCGAGCACCACCTCCTTGCTGGGCAATTTTCTTCCGGCTTCCATATAGTTGTCCACCTCATAATTCAGGCAGCATTTCAGTTTGGCACACATACCCGCCAGTTTCTGCGGATTGAGCGAGATGTCCTGAAAGCGAGCGGCGCCGGTGCTCACCGACACGAAGTTCTTCATCCAGGTGGCACAACAGAGTTCACGTCCACAAGGTCCGGTACCGCCAATACGCCCTGCTTCCTGGCGCGCGCCAATCTGCTTCATCTCGATACGCACATGAAAGGTGTCTGCCAGCACCTTGATCAACTGTCTGAAATCCACACGCTCGTCGGCAATATAATAGAATATGGCCTTGTTGCCGTCGCCCTGATATTCCACATCACCGATTTTCATCTGCAGATTAAGGTTCTTGGCTATCTGACGACTCTCGATCATGGTGTCATGCTCTCGCGATTTGGCCTCATAATACTTGTCCATATCCACGGGTTTGGCAATACGGTAAATGCGTTTGATGTCGTCAGCCGACTTGAGGTTGGCCTTCTTGATTTGCAGTTCCACCAATCGTCCCGTGAGCGTCACCACACCGATGTCATGTCCGGGATTGGCTTCCACGGCAACGATGTCGCCTTTTTTCAGTTCCAGTCCGTTCACGTTATGGTAATAGCCCTTACGGGTGTTTTTAAACTGCACCTCCACCAGGTCAGTGCTCTCTGCATTGCCAGGCACATCAGCCAACCAGTCGAACGTGTGGAGCTGACGGTTCTGCCTACCGCATCCTCTGACACACAAACCACGGTCGCAGTCCCGGCATATGGTGAATTTTTTGTTTTTGAAATCCATTTTACACTATATCATTATTATTTTCTTATAAGCGACACGATGATATGCGTCGCCAAATCAAAGAACACCATTTTGGGATTGGCATTCTGTCCTATATCTCTCATTGCCCGCTGCAGCAGAGAAGTCATTTCGATGACATTCGCCTCATTGATGAAACGGGCAAAGTTGCGTGCGAAATTTTCCTCGTCGCTTGTCATATAGACAAGTTCCGGGTTTTGGAAATTATACATGAAGTTTTCTCTGACCAAACGCAGGAAATAGGTCAACATGCGTCGCTGTTTCTCACGTCCGAGTGCAGCAACCGTCTCGCTCCATTTTTTCAGTTCCTTGATGTTGCGCATATAGGCAAGCCTCATCAACAGCACAAACATATCGAAAAACAAGCGTTTCTCGTTGCCTTGGTCAAGCTCCTCCAATGCGTTGAGCCAACTGCCTGCCGCTGCCCGGGCAATACGGTGTGCAGCATCCGCATCAATTCCCCTCAGTCGAACAAGGGCATCTTCAATTTCCCCGTTGTCGAGTCGTTTCACGTCGATGCGTTGGGTGCGGCTCCTTATGGTTTCGAGCAGGAGTTCCGGCTCCTCACAAACCATGATGAACACAGTTTCTGTAGGCGGCTCTTCAATCACCTTGAGCATCTTGTTGGCACATTCGGCGTTCATTCGTTCAGGCAGCCAGATGATATTCACCTTATATCCCCCCTGGCTCGACTTTAGGCTCAGTTTTCTCAGCAGCAAATCGCTCTCGCCCACGCCTATCAACGCCTGCTGGTTGGCGGCATTCATGCTTTGCAGCCATACGTTCATGGTGAAATACGGGCCATTGGTCAGCATTTCCCTCCACTCGTTGATGAAATCATCGCTCGACATCTTGTGTTCCGAGCTTGTGCCTGCCGGACGGATGACGGGATAGGTAAACATCAAGTCGGGGTGCGCCCATTTGCTGAGCATGGCACATTGGCTGCAATGTCCGCATGCGTCATCCTCATCATGGGTCTTGCACAACAGATAGGAAGCAAAAGCCATAGCCAGTGCCATTTTTCCTGCACCTTGAGGTCCACAGAGCAACAAGGCATGTGGCAAACGGTTTTCCTTGACCATCTGCTTCAACCTGTCCTTCACTTCCTCCTGTCCTATGACTTCGCTGAATTTCATTGACCCAAATTCCAATTTGGTGCAAAATTACTAAAAAAAAGTGTGTTGTCACACAAAAACGTTGAAATAATACATTTCAACAAGCATTTATTTTCTCTTTCTGTTGGCACGTTGTTGCCGGTACTTGGCTTTCTGCTTGGCCGAGCCACTACCATGGGCACCTGTGATATAAGCCTTTTTCTTGGCTTT
>SFEK01000163.1 GCA_004557285.1 Bacteroidales bacterium
AGATAAGACAGCAAACGGCAACGCGCTCGTCCCAAGTGGCATCAGTAAGTGTCTCATAATGTGGGTCGGCCACTTTCTGGAACAATATCTTACCTACAACACGAAGGATGTAAACAGCTGTCACTACAATAGAGGTACATGCAATGATGGTAGCCGTGCGGTGGAAGGTGTCATTGTTGGCAAACGAACCTACAAAGATGGTCATCTCGGCAATGAAGCCTGAGAATCCTGGCAAGCCAAGGTTGGCCAAACCTGCAATGACATAACCAACACTGAGGAATGGCATGATTTTCATCAAACCGCCCAACTTGCGTACGTCACGGGTGTGGGTGCGACCGTAAATCATACCAATGAGAGCAAAGAAAAGTGCAGTCATCAAACCGTGAGAAAGCATCTGCAGGATTGCACCTGTGCAAGAAGTCTTGGTCATCATCAACAGGGCAAAAAGCACCAGTCCACAGTGCGAAACTGAAGAATAGGCGTTGATGTATTTCAAGTCGGTCTGTACACATGCCGACAAGGCACCATAAACCACAGAAATGGTGGTGAGAATGAGGAATATCCAACCCAACTCATTGGCTGCTTCGGGAAGGAGGAACATGGCAATACGGAAACAGCCGTAACCACCAAGTTTCATCAACACGCCAGCGTGGAGCATGGATACTGCCGTGGGCGCTGAAGCGTGACCATCGGGACTCCATGTGTGGAAGGGGAACAAAGCACCAAGCACACCAAAACCAATGAAAACAAAGGGGAAGAACACTTTCTGCATCTCCACAGGGATATTGTGCATCTGGGCTATCTCAAGGATATTCATGGTTGTAGCACCACTACCAAAATAGATGCCCAAAATGCCGAGAATAAGCAGTGCAGAACCACCCATCAGCATCAGGGTCAACTTCATGGCAGCATATTCCTTGTTGCCACTGCCCCACACACCAATCAACAGGTACATGGGAATAAGTGCCACCTCATAGAACATGAACATGGTGAACATGTCAATGCAGATAAAGAAGCCATATACACCGGTGCTCAACAATGTAAACCAGAGGAAATACTCCTTGGTAAGTGGCTTGAGCTGCCAAGAGGCAAAAGTACCGGTAAACACAATAATACTTGAAAGCAACAGCATGACAACAGAAATACCGTCAACACCTATGGCATAGGCAATGTTGAGCGGTTTGAACCATGGCACACTGTATTGGAACAACATTTCAGCAGTGTTGCCTGCGGCTCTCTGGTCGATGAACTCCATGGTGAGCCATATCGAGAGTGCCAGAAGGCATGAAGAACCTGCCACCATGACACCGCGTACCTGATTGAGATTGCGGGCCACCCAAAGGCCAAGCAACATCAGTACGGGAATAACTACGAATAAACTTAATATATTCATTTTTCAGGATATTCTAATTATAGACAAATACAGAACAACACTAAAGCTACAGCACCTGTGAGGAACCAAACGGCATAATGGCGCACATCGCCACTCTGCCAGCTGCGGATGCTCTCACCAGCCTCATCGGTACCCCATGCCAGGAAGTCGAATGTTCCATCAATGACATGACGGTCGAACCAGGCAATAGGCGTGCTGATGCAACGGAAGATAATCTTGTGGGTGACAAACATATACACCTCGTCCATATAGAAACGCTTGTAAGCGGCACGATGCAGACGGGGGAACATCTTGTAAAGACGGTCGGCGATGGGTTGTGTCTCACCCTTATATATATAGGTGGCAAGACAAATGCTCAAAATGGCAATTATCGTACTTGTGGCTGCCACCTGCATATCAAAGTGAATGGTATAGTCTTCGCCGTTGGCAGTGACAAAACTGCCGAAGCTGCCACCCCAACCAAGGAATCCTGCCAATGTGGTATAAATACCCACACCAACGGTAATCACACAAAGCACAATGAGCGGCAATGTCATGGTCAGCGGAGCCTCATGTGGAGTGTGGTGAGCATGAAGCTCTTTGTTCTCTGTGCCCCAGAAGATACCATAATACAGACGGAACATGTAGAAGGCGGTCATCGCAGCAACACCTGTCATGATCCATCCCACCACAGGACTGTAGGCAAAGCAGGCAGTGATGATTTCATCCTTTGAGCTGAAACCTGAGAAGAAAGGAATACCTGCAATGGCCAGACATGAAATCAAGAATGTGATGTGTGTCACAGGCATATACTTGCGCAAGCCTCCCATGGCCGACATCTCATTGGAATGAACAGCGTGGATGATGCAACCTGCACCAAGGAACAGACATGCCTTGAACATGGCGTGAGTGAACAAGTGGAACATAGAAGCCATGTAACCGAGCGACCCATGCTCGTCGATGGCCTCGTGATGGCCAGGCAGACAAACACCGAGTGCCACCATCATAAACGCAATCTGCGAGATGGTAGAGAAGGCCAACACACGCTTGATGTCGCTCTGGGCACAAGCCACGGCAGCAGCATAGAAAGCGGTGAACACACCAACCCACACCACAATGCTCATCTGTCCGGGAGCAAACTCAATCCACAGCGGGAAGAGACGTGCTATCTGGAATACACCGGCAACCACCATGGTGGCAGCGTGGATGAGCGCACTGACAGGTGTAGGGCCTTCCATGGCATCGGGCAACCAGATGTGCAAGGGGAACATGGCACTCTTACCGGCACCACCGATAAACATCAGCACCAAAGCGGTGGGAAGGATAAAGCCACCTGCGGCAACAGCCTTGGCGGTGTCAACAGGGATAAATGGAGCTGCACCCTCAGCCAACTGCAAGTGCTCGATGAACGAGAAGCTGAACGAACCTGTATAGTAACCGAAGATGAGGATACCAATAAGGAAGAACATGTCAGCAAAACGAGTAACGATGAACGCCTTCTTGGAGGCGGCAACAGCGGCATGCAGAGGATAGTAGAAGCCGATGAGCAAGTAAGAACTTACACCCACCAACTCCCAGAACAGATACATCTGGAAGATATTGGTAGCCACCACCAGTCCGAGCATTGACATGGTGAACAGAGAAAGAAAGGCATAATAACGCTGGAAACCTTTCTCGCCGTGCATATAGCCAAAAGAATAAATGTGCACCATCAGACTGACCGTAGAGATGACGATAAGCATCATCGCTGAAATCGGGTCAATCATAAAGCCCAGGTCGAAATTCAAATCACCCAATGGCAACCAGGTGAAATTGAAAGGTACAATGGTTTCGTATGCACCATCAACACGGGCAGTCGCAAAATAGTTGAAGGCGGTGATGTACGAAAGCACGGTAACAGCACCGAGCGAAGTCGTACCAATCAGGCCAGCCACCTTATGCGACAACTTCATGCCTGCCAATCCCAGAATCAGGAAAGACAAGAACGGCAGAAGCAGTATCAGAAATACATAACCGTAATCCATAACATACTAATTTTTCATGTTTTCAATACAATTTACCTGATCACTGTGGTAGTTACGGTAAACATTAATGATAATCGCAATCGCTACAGCACTTTCGGCTGCACTCACGCCAATAGAAAAGAGGCTCATGAACATACCCTCAAACTGCCCCGGGAAAAGCAGACGGTTGAAGGCGGCGAAATTTAGGTCAACGGCATTGAGCACCAACTCAACAGAGATGAGCATGGCAATGAGGTTGCGACGGGTCACAAAACCATAAACGCCGATGAAGAACAGCAGTGCGCTGAGCACCGAAAAACATTCTACAGGTATCGTCATTATTTTTTCTCCTCTTCTTTACGTGCTACAAGAATGCCACCGATAATACAAGCCAAAAGGAACACCGAGATAAACTCGAAGGGCAACACATACTGATACTTCTCCGAGCCAAGCAACGACTCACCGATAGTGAGCATGGGCACCTCCACATCTTCGGATGCACAGCAAGCCTGCAACAAACGGTTCTTAAAGAATATGAAAACTACAGTAGCCAGACCAAATGCAGCAAGAAGAACACCGCCCAACACCCTTGAACGCTTGATGCGCTCAGTGATGCCCTGCAAGGTGCGCTTGCTGACAAGCTGGATAGCGAAGATGTAAATCATGGTGATGCCACCGGCATACACGCTGATTTGAGCTGCGCCAAGGTAGGTATAGTCGAGCAGGAAATAAAGACCTGCCACGCCAAAGAGGACAAACAGCAGGAATGTGGCTGCCCTCATGATGCGGGTGGTGACAACACACATAATGGCTGCACCGAGAATGACAACGGCGAGAATGCCGAACATGATAATATTTGCCATAATGTTATTTAGCCCTCCTACTTTGTTTTGGTGTTAAACTTACCGATAGTGAGTGGTGCGCCACCGTCAAGGATGTTGGGCAGTGAGCTTTGGTAGTTCTCCTCCTTGTCAAGGTGCAGAACAAGAGCATCACGGCCAAAGGTAGCGTTCTCGAAATCGTTGGTGAACTTAATGGCGCCAAAGTTGCAGGCATTGACGCACAGCTGGCAGAACATACA
>SFEK01000164.1 GCA_004557285.1 Bacteroidales bacterium
CACCACTCGAAACTTGCAAGTCGCTATGGGGTTCGTTGGCAACTACGCCCCGCATGGACTTTCACCACAGATGTATGACATGCCCGTCATACTAAAAAAAGCAGTTGGAGCGGTGATGGCTGCTCCAACTGCTGTAGGTTATATCAGTAATTCTGATTGCGGATTATTCGATGCCGAGCATCTGCTTGGCTGTTGCATTTGCGGGATCAACCTCAAGCAACTTGCGCATATAGTTGTCGCCGGCTTCCTTGTCGCCACGGGTGTAGCTGATGGCACCAAGGTTGTAATAGGCAGCCTTCAGGTAGCCCATATCGTTGCTACCCTTGGTGGTGCGGCCGTTGACAATCTCTACCAGGTTCTTGTAGTAGGGCTCTGAAAGACCTTTGGAGAAGTCGGGGTCCATGCTACCGTTGATGGTGGCACGCATATAGGTACCATAAGCAGCATAGTCGGGGAACTGCTCAATCACCTTGGCATACACCTCGTCGGCTTTCTTGAAGGCAGCTTCCTTGGCGGATACGTCAGTAGTGACAGCGGCTGCATTGGTATAGATGGAGGCCAGCGCCATGTAGTCGTTGGCAGTGGTTTCTGACTTCTTGCTGATGTAGGTGTTGTATTCGGCTACGGCATTCTCGATGTCGCCCAGTTCTGAGTAGGCATCGGAGAGGAGTTTGCGCACCTCATTGTCGTCTTCAATCTCAAGGCTCTTCTTGAACATCTCAACGGCCTTGTCGAAGGTCTTGGCACCCATGAAGGCATGGCCACACATGGTATAGTCTCGAGAGATGATCTTGGCACTGTCGGAAGCCTCAAACAGGTTGATGGCATACTTGATGGCGTTGGCATAATCTTTCTTGGCCAGAGAGTTGTAGAAGGTCACACGGTTGAGCACGGCATCACGGGGATAGAGGTTGTTGCCGAAAGATGACACTTCGAGACTCTTGTCGTTGTTGCCTGCGAAATAGCCGGCCAGCGCATACTCACGCAACTGCTCGCGGCTCAACTTTGACAGGTCGCCAATCTTGCCATAATACTCTACGGTCTTGTCGTATTTGCGGGCACCGTAGAAGAAATGGGCGGCCTCGGCGTCAACGGGATAGTCGGGGTTGACACTGCGGAGCTTCTCGAGCATCTCAACGGCCAGTGTGGGACTACTTACACGATAGATGTTGGCATACTTGATGTAGCCGATAGGATTCTGAGGATCGAGCACTGTGGCTTGCTTGTACCATCCGGCAGCAGCACCACCATCATTCTTGTGCACCTCGATGTCGCCAAGGAGGATATAACCGCAGGCCTTGTTCTTGCCCACCTTGATGGCCTGCTCGGCATACTTGGCAGCATTTGCAGTATCCTTCACATTCAAGAAAGCTCTACCCAAACCAGCAATGGCGTCGGCATCCTTCTTGTACATCTTGAGATACTCCTTCACTTGAGGAGCAACAGCCTTGGGGTTGTTCTTGTTCTCAACTATCAATTTGCTCACGGCGTCGAGCTGAGTCTTGAACTCCTGCGCCAATGCCTGTGCAGAGACTCCCATCAGGAGTACACCTGCCAATACGTATTTAAACATTTTCATATATGATATATTTTTTGAATTTTCTGCTTTTGGTGAGTGACTACAGTTGATGGTCACTGGTTGCTGACGTTGACGTCGCGTATCTCCAGGTTGCCACGATAGGGCAAAAGACCTGACTTGAAGATGATGAGTTGTCCTTTGGGTTGTTCAATGAAGTGGGCAAAGCCCCATGGCAATCCTCTCAGCGGATCGTTGAGCAGTGCGTAAAGTGTGCGCACAAAGGGATATTTGCCGTCCAACAGCCACGCCTGGTAAGGTTTCCAGCTGTTCATGGGGGTGGCCGTCTCCTGCTTGCTGATGGACATCACCCGGATGTTTTTCTTCCATGTGGTGTTGGTGGAATCACGCTTGTCGTTCAGCCAGTTGCTGCCGATGATGCCGATGGCATTGGGTGTGTCTTCTACGAAGTCGATGACTTCTTTACTGGTGTTGGTGGCCACGATGTTGGGACTGTTGATGGGTTTGCCGTTCAACAGCGAGTCGACACACCAGCGCACGGTGCTTGACTTGGGATTATCGAATACCACCTGAATGGTGCCTCGCTTGGAGCCTGGCACGATGTCGCTCCACTGGGTGGCCTGACCACTCAGAATGCGTTTGACATCCTTCACCGTGATGCACGAATCGGGGTTGTCTTTGTGAATGATGAGAGAAAGTCCGTCGTAGCCTAAGGGAATGGCTACAGGAGAGAAGGTTCTCGACCTCAATACATCCAGTTCGTTCTGGGTAAAACTTCTTGTGGTGATGACCAGCTGCAAACTGTCGCTCATGAGCAATTTGACCGCATCCACCTCGTTCATGTAAAGCGGGGTGACCTTGGCATCCTTGTAGATGCTCTCGAACACTTGTATCTGTTCATCGATGATAGGACTGAAACTCTCGTCAGAGGCAAACGAGATAGCGCCTGACGAATAAGTATCGGTTCTACCGCCCTTGGGTTTGTCGGCACATGAGCCAATAAAGCCAAGCAATAGGGTCAATCCTACGATATTGTAGAATAGGTTTCTGTTCATATTACGATTACTGTAATTTGAATGTTAAAGGAGTGGTATATCTAACGTTTACTGCAACACCATTCAGCTTGCCGGGAATCCATTGAGGCATAATGCGAACTATGCGAAGAGCCTCATTGTCGAGCAAAGGGTGAACAGATTGTACGATTTTTGGTTCTATGATAGAACCGTCTTTGCAGACGATGAAACTGATGACAACTCGCCCCTCTATTTTCTTTTCAGCAGCTTTTATAGGATAGTTGAGGTTTTCGACCAACCATTTCTGCAAGCCAAGATTCCCGCCGGGGAAAGAGGGCTTTACATCCACAGATTCATAAATCGTTTCTTCTCCATGTTGTTTGGTTAATTCAACTGGTACAGAATCGACCACCTCACCCTTGACGATGTTAACAATACTATCGCAGGAAGCGGATGGAACCGTGCCCAACAAACAGGTATCATTTATACCACCGTTGGGTTTGTCTGCATAAGCGCAGACAAACCCAAATGATAGTGTCAATCCTACGAAACTGTAGAATAGTGTTCTGTTCATATTACGATTACTGTAATTTGAAAGTTACAGGCAAGGTATATCTCACGTTTACAGAAGAACCGTTCTGCCTACCAGGAGTCCATCGAGGCATGCTGCTTACCACGCGGACAGCCTCCCTGTCGAGTGACTGGTCAACGGGACGTACGACCTTCACACCTGAGATAGAACCATCCTTGCCGACAACGAACTGAACGATAACTCGTCCTTCGATACCGTTTTCAGCAGCTACAACAGGATACTTCATGTTGTCGCGCAACCATCTCTGCAGGGCAGCAGGTCCGCCGGGGAAAGAGGGCTGCTCTTCCACAACATCGAACACCTTGTTTTCTTCTTCGTGCTTGGGAGGCTCGGGCTGTGCAATTTCCTGCTCAGCCTTGAGCACTTCACCCTTGTCTGTGTTACCTTTTACATCGAATGCACCAATTGCCGTGTTTGTCTTGGTGAGTTCTTCCTGAGTCTTCATTTCTTCCTCAGGCTTTACGTCCTCGTCTTTCTTGATGACAGGAGCAGTGAACTTGATTGAGCTCTTGACCTGCACAACCTCTTTCTTCTGCTCAACGACAACAGGTTCTTTCTTCTTCACTTCTGCCTTCTTCTTGGCATTCTCGATCATGGAGAGGTTCACCTCCTGCGTGTTGGCCACATGCTTGTTGGCCTCGATCGCACGGTTAATAGCCAATCCCACAAATAAGAGTACCGCAAGCAAGAACAAAAGTATTATAGACCAAAGGTTTCTCTTAGAAGTACCTTTTCGGAGAACGTATGCTCCGTAGGCTTGGTTTCTTCCTTGAAAGACCAGGTCAGTCCATTCACTGGATACCAAATCTATTTTTGCCATTGTCTTAATTTTTAATTGTTAATCACCGTCAGATTATTTGATGCCTTTCTTTAAGAGCAGCGCCTCATCATCGGCATTAATCTTATCGATGACATACTTGCCAATACTACAAATCTGCATTTCGTCGAGAGCGTCAACAACGTTCTTGTAAGATGCGGTGTCGGTAGCCTTGATGATGACAGTGATGGTGGGAACCTCCTTGCCATCGAGTTTACCGCTCTTGATCTTGTCAAGTTCCTTGTTGTAAAGACTATCAGGCCATCTTGTGGGGTCTTTAAGCTTTTTGGCGTCAAGCTCCATCTTGGCTTTCATGATGTCGGCCACTGGCACAGAACCGTCTTCTGTCTGGAGTTCGATCAGTACCTTACGCAAACCCTTGCTTCCCCATGTTGTCTCCTTCATACGAGTGGGATCGTCATAGGCGGGAAGACCGTGTACATAATATACCTTGTCGTTACCACAAACATAGATGGTCAATGTCTGTGAA
>SFEK01000021.1 GCA_004557285.1 Bacteroidales bacterium
TTAAAACATCTTTAAAGTAAACAAAAACCACGTTTCTTCAACGCTTCATGTTGCTGATTTGATAAATTTCATGTATTTTTGCACAAAAATTATGGATTTATGGAAATCAAGAAGTCAGAATTTACGATAAGCAGTCCAACCGTGCAGATGTGCCCCAAGGACAACAAGGCCGAGTATGCTTTTATTGGCCGAAGCAATGTGGGCAAATCGAGCCTTATCAATATGCTTTGCAACCACAAGGGGCTGGCCAAAACATCCGCTACACCGGGCAAGACTCTGCTCATCAACCATTTCATCATCAACAACGAGTGGTATCTGGTTGACCTTCCGGGCTATGGCTTTGCCAAACGTTCCAAGGTGATGCAGAAGAAGCTGGAGCAGATGATCAGTTCTTATATTCTCATGCGAGAACAGTTGGTCAATGTGTTTGTGCTCATCGACATCAGGCACGATCCCCAAGCCATTGATATGGAGTTTATCAACTGGTTGGGCGAGAGCAACATTCCGTTCTCCATTGTCTTTACCAAGGCCGACAAACTGGCCGTGACCAAGGTGAAACCGGCTGCCGAAAAATATATGGAAAAACTGAGGGAAACCTGGGAAGAACTGCCGCCATATTTTATAACAAGCAGCGAAAAGAAAACGGGTCGCGAAGAGATACTCGACTATATCGACGGAATCAACAAACAGATGAAAGAGTAGGGGGCAATGGTATCTACTGAACAGATAAGAAAAAACGTCAAGGTGACAGGTGGCAAGGAAAACTGCTATCTTGATGTGCAGCGTCTCACCAAATCGTTTGGCGCCCATGTGTTGTTTCAAGACATTTCATTCAGCATTTCCGAAGGACAGAAGGTTGGGTTGGTGGCCAAAAACGGAACGGGAAAATCCACCCTGCTCTCCATCCTGTGCGGCAGGGAAAGTCGTGATGAGGGCGACATCATCTACCGTCGCGACATCAAGGTGGGGTTTCTTGAACAGACACCTCAGTTCAATGCCGAAGATACCGTGCTCGATGCTTGCTTCAACCATCAGGGCGATGATGAAAAGATATTGAAGGCCAAACAGATACTCACCCAATTGAGGATTTCAGACCTCACCAAACCCATGGGTGAACTCAGCGGTGGACAGCAAAGGCGTGTGGCCCTGGCCAATGTGCTCATTACAGAGCCCGACATGCTCATTCTTGACGAGCCCACCAACCACCTCGACCTTGACATGATTGAGTGGCTGGAGGGATTTCTTGCCCGTGGCAACAAGACATTGCTCATGGTGACACACGACAGATTCTTCCTCGACCGTGTATGCAACCTCATCCTTGAACTCGACAACAAGACCATCTATACCTATCGCGGCAATTTCAGCTATTATCTCGAAAAACGCCAGGAGCGTATCGACAACACAAGAGCTGAAATAGCTCGTGCCAACAACCTCTACCGCAAAGAGCTGGAATGGATGCGCCGTATGCCACAGGCCAGAGGCCACAAGGCAAAATACCGCGAGGAGGCTTTCTACGAACTGGAGAAAACGGCCAAACAGCGCATCGAAGAGCGGCAAGTGCGGCTCAAGTCGCGCAATGTTTATATCGGCAGCAAGATATTCGAGTGTCAGTATATCTCGAAGGCATGGAGTGAAGACAATGTCATTCTCAAGGATTTCTACTACAATTTTGCCCGCTATGAGAAGATGGGTATCGTGGGCAACAACGGCACAGGAAAAACCACCTTTATCAAGATGTTGCTCGGACTGGAAAAGCCCGACAACGGACGCTTTGACATTGGACAAACCGTGCGCTTCGGCTATTTCTCGCAGGAAGGCATGGCATTTGACGACCAGCAGAAGGTGATTGATGTGGTGCGCGACATTGCCGACTATATCGACATGGGCGGCGGCAGACACCTCACCGCCTCGCAACTGTTGCAGCATTTCCTTTTCACACCCGAACAGCAGCACAACTATGTGTATAAGCTGAGTGGCGGCGAAAGGAGAAAACTCTATCTCTGCACCGTGTTGATGAAAAACCCCAACTTTCTGGTGCTTGACGAACCTACCAACGACCTCGATATCCAGACACTTGAGATATTCGAGGAATATCTTGCCGACTTTCCCGGTTGTGTCATCATCGTCAGCCACGACCGCTATTTTATGGACAAAGTGGTCGATCATCTGTTGGTGTTCAAAGGACAGGGCAATGTCATGGATTTTCCCGGCAACTATACCCAATACCGCTCATGGGCTGCACTCAAGAGCAAGGATGAAGTGCCTGCAGAAAAGACTGCCGCAAAGCCACGGGAACGCAGTCAGCAGCAGAAACGCAAACTGACGTACAAGGAGAAGATAGAATTTGAACAGTTGGAAAAAGACATTGCCGCATTGGAGGCAGAAAAAGCCGATATTGAGCAACAACTGTGCAGCGGCAACCTGTCAATCGACGAACTGACAGAGAAGAGCCGCCGGCTTCCTCTCATCAAAGACGAACTTGACGAAAAGGAAATGCGTTGGCTTGAACTGAGCGAAAATGCCTAAGGGTGATTTGTGAACTGTTTATACTGATTTGCCGAATCGTACTGTTGGATTCGGCAAATCGTACTATACGATATTGAAAATCGTACTGTTGGATTTGGCAAATCGTACTATACGATATTGAAAATCGTACTATACGATTCGGCAAATCGTTTAGAGGGTATCAAGAAACCTTGCCTTTGGCGTTGGCCTTGCTCTGGAATTTTTCGTTGTTGATGATGAAACGCTCATGAACCCCTTTGCCCACAAGTCCACACTCGTCATACACCGCCGCCTCAAAACGCAGTTTGCGGCCATCCACATCCACCAGTTCGGTTTCACACCACACCTTCATGCCCAATGGGGTAGGGGCAAGGTGTTCTATCTGCAGCAATGTGCCAACTGTGCCTTGTCCTTCTTCAAGACAGGGGGCAATGCTCCGCCATGCGGTCTCCTCAATCAAGGCAATCATGGCAGGAGTGGCAAACACGTCGAGTGTGCCGCTCTTCATCTGTTTCGCCGTGAGTTTTTCTTCAACGACAAGTTCAATGCGATTCTTTATTCCTTTCTCCATAATTAATACATTTATGTGTGCAAATTTAGTAATAGTTTCAGAGATTATGGAATTTTATTGTTTAAAATTTTGTAAACAATCAGATTTGCCTTAATTTTGCAGAAATTTGCAATTACCACATGAAACGTCATTTGATTTTAGGATTAATCTGCTGTCTGTGCTTCAGTTCGTTGTCAGCACAGATGAAGTGGAATGCTGTTTATCAGGCCTACATCGACCAGTATAAGGACCTGGCCATTGCCGAAATGCTGAAATACAACATCCCCGCCAGCATCACACTGGCACAGGGCCTGCTCGAGAGCAACGCCGGAAGGAGCGACCTCTCGGTCAAGGGCAACAACCATTTCGGCATCAAATGCCACGACTGGCTCGGTGCCACTACATACCACGATGATGATGCCCGTAATGAATGTTTCAGGGCTTACCGCGATGTGTATGAAAGTTTTGAAGACCACAGCAAGTTCCTGGCCAAGCAGCCCAGATATAGCAAACTTTTCCATTTGAAACGTACCGACTACAAGGGATGGGCGCACGGACTAAAAAGCTGCGGTTATGCCACCAGTCCTACATACGCCAAGAAACTGATTGACATCATCGAACTATACAAGCTGCACAATTATGACAAGGCCAGCCATTACGACAAGTTCATGGTTGACCGTTCGGCCGTGGCTGACAATGGCACCGGTCACGTGTCGCACCAAATCCATGCCTACAACAAGAATTATTATATTAAGGTAAAGCGAGGCGACACCTTCAAGTCGCTGGGTAAAGAACTGGGTATATCGTACAAGAAACTGGCCAAATACAACGAACGTGACAAGAATGACCAGCTACAGGTGGGCGAAATCATTTATCTGAAAAAGAAACAGGCCAAGGCCGACAAGGTGTATAAACATCGTCGCCATCGTGTGAAACCTGGCGAGAGCATGTACACCATAGCACAATATTATGGCATACGCACCTCAAGTCTCTACAGAATGAACCGCCTGAGCAAGTATTATACCATCAGGGTTGGTGACGAACTCCGTGTCAGATGATTTGACAACGCAAAACGGATATTGGAAAATGAACGTTTTAAAAACTTGTAATTGGCATTATGATAAATAGGGTATTTGGAAATATGGAGGTATTTGTAATACCGAGGTATTGGGAATATGGAAATATTGATTTACGGAAGTATTGATGTATGGAAGTATTTGTAATACGGAGGCATTTGGAATATGGAAATATTGATTTACGGAAGTATAGATTTACGGAAGTATTGGCTACATGTTAAGTGCCATAATTGATATAGCTTTAAGCGAAGATAATGATGATAATGTGGATATAACGATGAGCGAATATATACATATCAAGAACGTGCGGGTGAACAACTTGAAGAATGTGACGATAGACATTCCGCACAACAAGTTTATCGTGTTTACCGGAGTGTCGGGTTCCGGCAAATCTTCATTGGCGTTTGACACACTATATGCCGAAGGCCAACGACGCTATGTAGAGAGTCTTTCGGCTTATGCCCGCCAGTTTTTGGGCAAGATGAACAAGCCCGACTTCGATTATATCAAGGGATTACCGCCGGCCATTGCCGTGGAACAGAAAGTGAATACGCGCAATCCTCGCTCTACGGTGGGAACAAGCACCGAGATTTATGATTATCTGCGTATGCTCTTCGCCCGTATTGGCCACACTTATTCGCCGGTTAGCGGACAAGAGGTCAAAAAGCACACCACCGAAGACATTTTGGCCTGCATCGACACTTTCTCCGAAGGAACCAAGTTCGTGATATTGGCATCCCTGCGTGTGGCAGCTGACAATACGCTTGGCAAACAGCTGCAGCTGAAACTGCAACAGGGCTTTGCACGCATATTCTACCAAGGTGAGTTCAAACGTATTGAAGATGTGATAGAACATGCCGATGAAATGGATGCCAATGAGGTGTTCATCATGATCGACCGCCTGTCGGTTGACCATTCTTCTGACACCGTGTCGCGTATTAACGATTCGTTGGAAACGGCATTTTTTGAGGGAGACGGCACTTGCCGACTGGTGTTCTTCCCTTCCAATCTCACCTACGACTTCTCCGACAAGTTTGAGGCCGACGGCATTCGCTTTGAAGAGCCCAACGACAATATGTTTTCGTTCAACTCCCCTATCGGTGCCTGCCCCATGTGCGAAGGTTTTGGCAGCGTTATCGGTATCGATGAACGACTGGTTATCCCCAATCCATCGCTGAGCGTATTCGACGGATGTGTGCAATGCTGGCACGGCGAGAAGATGGGACAATGGAAAGAAGCCTTCTGCATGGAGGCCGCCAAGAACAGTTTCAACATCTTTGAGCCCTATTACAACCTTTCGGCCAAGGAGAAGGAATGGCTGTGGCATGGCCTGCCCTCGGAAAACTGCAAGAATCTGGATGACAAGGTGTGCATCGACTCGTTTTTCAAGATGGTGAAGGACAACCAGTACAAGATACAGTACAGGGTGATGATGAGCCGCTACCGTGGCAAAACGCTATGCCCTGAATGTAGGGGCACCCGACTGAAAAAAGAGGCTGATTATGTGAAAATCAACGGCAAGAGCATCAGCAATCTGGTGGAAATGCCCATCGTCAACCTGAAGCAATGGTTTGAGCATCTGCAACTTGACGAGCATGAGCAGGCGGTGAGCAAAAGGCTGATGACCGAACTGAACAACCGTATTCAGTTTCTGCTGGATGTGGGCTTGGGATATCTCACCCTCAACCGTACGTCGAACACGCTGAGTGGTGGAGAAAGCCAGCGCATCAACCTGACTACGGCCTTGGGCAGCAGTCTGGTGGGGTCTCTGTATATTCTCGACGAACCGAGCATCGGGCTTCACAGCAAGGACACCGAAAAACTGATACGTGTGCTCAGGCAGTTGCAGGCTCTTGGCAACACGGTGATTGTGGTGGAGCACGACGAAGATATCATCAGGGCCGCCGATTATTTGGTGGATTTAGGTCCTGATGCCGGACGCCTGGGTGGCGAAGTGGTGTTCCAAGGCGACCCCAAAGTCATCAGCAAAGAGGATGAACAGGTGTTTGCCCAAAGCCACACGGTGAAGTATCTTTTAGGCAAGGTGCACATTCCGCTGCCTGATGGGCGTAGAGTCTGGAACAAGAGCATCGTGGTGAAGGGCGCACGCATGAACAATCTCTGTGGTATTGATGTGTCGTTTCCGCTCAATGTGTTCACGGTGGTGACGGGCGTGAGCGGTTCGGGCAAATCATCGTTGGTCAAGGGCATCCTCTACCCTGCCCTGAAACGCCGTCTCGACGAGGTGGCCGACATGCCCGGTGAATATGCCTCATTGGAGGGCGACTGGCGCGACATCCACCATGTGGAAATGGTCAACCAGAATCCCATTGGCAAGAGCACCCGTTCCAACCCCGTTACCTATGTCAAGGCGTTCGACGATATACGGCAGTTGTTTGCCGAGCAGCCGCTTGCCCGCCAGTTGGGGTTCACCTCTCAGTATTTTTCGTTCAATGCTGAGGGCGGACGTTGTGAAACCTGCAAGGGCTCAGGCGTGATCACGGTCGAGATGCAGTTTATGTCCGACCTTGAACTGGTGTGCGATGCCTGCCATGGCAAGCGTTTCAAGCGTGATGTGCTGGAGGTGAAATATGAGGGCAAGAATATCTACGACATTCTGGAAATGACTGTCCAGGAGGCCATCGAGTTTTTCGAAGCCCACGGGCAACATTCCATTGTCAACAAGTTGCAGCCGCTGAGCGATGTGGGTTTGGGTTATATCAAACTTGGACAGAGTTCTTCTACCTTGTCGGGTGGCGAAAACCAGCGCGTGAAGCTGGCCTATTATCTTGGCAAAGAGAAGGTTGACCCTACCCTATTCATTTTCGACGAACCTACCACAGGCCTGCACTTCCACGACATCAAAAAACTGCTCAAGGCTTTTGACGCTCTCATCCTGCGTGGACATTCCATCATCGTGATTGAACACAACCTTGATGTCATCAAATGTGCCGACCACATCATCGACCTTGGTCCCGATGGTGGCGACAAGGGTGGACGCCTCGTATTTTCCGGTACTCCCGAAGACATCGTGCATTGCCGTGAAAGCGTGACGGGAAGGTTTTTGAGAGAGAAATTGGAGTAATGGGTTAAAGGTTAAAGGGTTAAAATGGTTAAAGGGTGAAATGGTTAAATGGGTGAAATGGTTGAAAGGTTAAAAGGGTGAAGGGTTGAAAGAAGAAAAAGGTCAATCGGTTGATGGTTTGTTGTAATGATTGGTGGATGGGTTAATGGGATGTGATGGCTTGGATGAATGAAAAAATAAGTTAAATCATTTCTTTTATGCCCTTTGGCGTGCATTAATACAAAAAAAATATGTACCTTTGCAACGCTTTTGACAATACGGTTTGCCGATATGGCTCAGTTGGTAGAGCAATTCATTCGTAATGAATAGGTCCCGGGTTCGAGTCCCGGTATCGGCTCAAGCGTTTTGCGGTAATAGCTCAGTTGGTAGAGCACTAGCTTCCCAAGCTGGGGGTCGCGAGTTCGAGCCTCGTTTACCGCTCTTAACCTAAGGTTGTTTGCATGAAAAAGGTTGCCCGATAAGGCAACCTTTTAGCATATTGTATCGTCACGATTTACAGTTCGATGGGCTCGTAGGGCAAACCGAATACATCGGCCACAGCCTTGAAGGTGACTTTGCCTTCCACGATATTCAATCCTTTGAACAGCGCCTCGTCTTCTTTGCAAGCCTTGCGCCATCCCTTGTCGGCCAATGCCAGAGCATATTTGAGGGTAGCGTTGGTGAGTGCGGATGTTGAGGTGTAAGGCACGGCTCCTGGAATATTGGCCACGGCATAGTGTATCACGCCGTCAACCTCGTAGACAGGTTCGCTGTGTGTCGTTGGATGAGAAGTCTCAAAGCATCCACCCTGGTCGATGGCCACATCCACGAGCACAGCACCGGGCTGCATGGTCTTCAGCATGTCGCGTGTGATAAGGTGTGGTGCCTTGGCGCCGGGTATAAGCACGGCACCCACCACGATGTCGGCATCCTTGATTTCGTTGGCCACATTCTGCGATGAAGAATAGAGTGTGTTCACGTTGGCAGGCATGGTGGCAGCAATTTCGCGCAGTCTTGGCAGCGAGATGTCGGTAATGATGACATCAGCACCCATTCCTGCGGCCACACGTGCGGCAGCCTGTCCCACGATGCCACCGCCGAGCACAACCACCTTGGCTGGTTTCACGCCGGGCACACCACAAATCAGTTTGCCGTTGCCGCCCTTGGTCTTCTGCAGATAGTATGTACCGTTGATGGTGGCCATTCTGCCGGCAATTTCGCTCATTGGTGTGAGCAGGGGCAGCGATCGGTCGGCCAACTGCACGGTTTCATAAGCCAGGCACACGCCTTTGCTCTTGATCATGGCTTCAGTAAGCGGTTTACTGCAAGCGAAATGGAAATAGGTAAATACCAATTGTCCTTCTTTCACCAGATTGTATTCTGATTCGATAGGTTCCTTAACTTTGATAATCATGTCGGCCGCTTGATACACATCCTCGATGGTGGGAAGAATCTTTGCCCCCATCTTCTCGTATTCTTGGTCGGCAAAGCCACTACTTTCGCCGGCTGTGTGTTGTACGAACACTTCATGACCATGTTTCACGAGTTCTGCAACGCCTGCGGGTGTCATGCCCACACGATTTTCGTTGTTTTTGATTTCCTTTGGAATTCCAATTTTCATAGCAGTAAAAATTTTTGGTATTAAATTAACACCGCAAATATAAGATTTTTTTGGTTACATTGTATCTAAAACCCTAAAAAATCTGTTGTTTTTTTATTAAATTACTGCTTGAAATAACAATTGACGACCTCAATTTACAATTTTGAGCCTTCAAGGCGTTTGGGGCAAATGTCATCAAAGGGGCATTTGTCGCAATGTGGCGCCCGGCTTGTGCAGATGTATCTGCCGTGCAGCAGCAGCCAGTGGTGGGCATCGGCGGCGATGTGTTCGGGGATGTTCTTCTTCAGTTCCAGTTCCACCTTCAGCGGTGTGTCGGCCTTCTTGCTCACCAGTCCGAGACGGTGGCTCACTCTGAACACATGTGTATCCACGGCTATGGCCGACTTGCCGAATGCCACGGCCTGCATCACGTTGGCCGTCTTGCGCCCCACGCCGGGCAGGCTGGTGAGCTGTTCCATCTGTTGGGGCACCTCGCCATTGAAGTCGTCCATCAGCATGCGGGCCAATTTCACCAGATGTTTGGCCTTGGCGTTGGGATAAGACACACTTTTGATCAGCTCATAAATCTCCACCTCTTCGGCCTGTGCCATGGCCTTGGCGTCGGGATACTGGGCAAACAGCTGTGGAGTAATCATGTTCACCCGCTTGTCGGTGCATTGTGCGCTGAGCACCACGGCAACCAGCAGCTGGAACACGCTGCCGTATTCCAGCTCTGTGGTCACCTGTGGCATTTTCTGTTGAAAATGTTCAAGGATGTATTGATATCTATCCTTCTGCCTCATTCTTTTCCTCTTCTTCGGCTTCGGGTTCTTCAAAGTCGGTAATGCCGTTGTTCACCAACAGGTTGTACCATTGCAGCAGTTTCTTGATGTCGCTGTCGTGCACGCGGTCTCTGTCGTAGTCGGGCAATATGGTGGCAAAATATTCTCGCAGTTCTGCAGACTTGCACTTCTTGTAGTTGATAGAAGCGGGCTTCCCCTCCTCCACCTTCAGCAGGTTGGCAAATACCTTCATCAGCGGCATGTCTTCTGAGTCGGTATAGATGGCGATGTCGCCAAGGCTTGTCACTCTGTCGCTGGCGAACACAGGCATGCGCTTGTGCTGTTGGTCGATAGATTCAACGATAAGGTTGGCCTTGCCTCTCGACACGAGTTTGTAAAGGCCAGGTTTGCCTGAAATTGAAAGAATTGTCTGTTCCATTTCTTTTTTCTGTTGTTATTTATCAGTTAGTTATTCATTGATGATGGCACCGATTTGGCTTTCCAGATCGGCTGTGCCATCGTTGACGATTACAAAGTCACTCAGTTCGGCCACCTTTTGCTGTGGCCATTGCTTGTCAATCCATTCGCGTGCCTTCTCCCTGGTGATGCCGTCGCGCTTCACTATTCTGTCGAGTCTCACCTCCAGTGGAGCGGTGACACACACCACACGGTCAACCAGGCGGTTGAATCCGCTTGAAAACAAGATGGCACATTCCATCCATTGTTTTCCCGACTGCACGAAGTCTTCGGCCACGGCAGGATGAACGATGTGGTTGACGATGGCGGTGTTTTCGTCGCTTTTGAGCAGAAATTCGGCAAGCATCGGTTTGTTGAGTGAACCGTCGGTATGGAAAACCTCCATTCCAACGCACTCCTGCAGTTGGCGGCGCACCTTTTCAGATGTGGCCACGATGCGTTTGGCGGCGGCATCACAGTCGTAGATGTCGATGCCGTGCTTTTGCAGCAGTCGGCAGATGTGGCTTTTTCCGCTTCCTATTCCTCCTGTTATGGCGTATTTCATTGTTATTGCTCCTCTATGAGATAATCCACCTGGTTGATGTTGATGCGTGCATTCTTCACGTCGTGGGGGATGTAGCGCAGATAGATGTTGCACTTCTCCGATGGGTTGGCCACCAGTTCGTTATAGTCGGCCACCACCTTGAAGGCATTAGTCTTGATGTTTCTAAAGAGGCTTGCCCCCACGGTGAATGTAATGGTGACGCGTGAAGGGAATGTGCGCAGCACCTTGCCCTCGGGCATGTTGATGGCGGTGATGGGCACCTCGATTTTTTCTTCGGTCAGGATGTCGGGATAAGCGGCCACGCGTGTCTTGTTGGGCACATATTTCACGCCTCTAATGGGAGTCAGTATCACCTCTCTGTACACGGTGTCGCTGAGGTTCTTGATATACAGCGGTTGTGTAGTCACATATTTCATGCTGTCGAGCACCTCACGGCTGGCATAGACATCCACCGAGTCGGGTTTGAGCATCACCTTGGCCACATAATAGCTGATGTCGGGTGTGATTTTTCCCACGAGTTTCACGGGCATGCGCTTTTTCAGTCCGTAGTTGAAGAAAAACTCCACCTTGTCGGGTTTCATGCTGACGATGCGCGACGAATTGAAAAGCCGCTGGTAGGTCAGTTTTTGCAATTCGTTGGGTGTCACCACCCCATATCCCGTTTTTTGGGCATAGTTTTTGAATTTCAGCACCACGGGTCGCAGTTCTTTGCTGTATTTGTAGGTCAGCAGCGTGTAGCCCTTGTCCCTGACCGTGACGCGCACGTTCATGGTGGTGTCGCTGGTGAGCACCACGTTCTTGGGCACATCGACAAGGTGCACCGGGATGACGATTTCCTGTTCGTAGGTCTCGTTCAGGGTAATCAGCAGCCAGAAGGTGGAGCTCAGCAGCAGGAAAAACAAAAAAATCAAGAACTCCTTATTCACCACTCTGAACAAGAAGTTCCCGACCTTTTTCCAAAAGCGGAATATGTTTGAATCGTTCATTATTATTTTGCCTGACCGGCAGCTACGTTTGAAGTGGCATCAGCAAAGACGTATGCTTTGTCAACACGGATGACCACACCTTTGGCTATTTCTACCGAAACGATGTTTGTGGTCAGGTCGATTTTCTTCACCTCACCATAGATGCCTCCACCGGTCACCACCTTGGTGCCTTCTTGCAGGGCATTCTGAAATTTCTGTATTTCCTTCTGTTTCTTCTGCTGTGGACGAATCATGAAGAACCACATGACAGCGAACACGGCCACCATCATGATAATAAATCCCATACCGCCTCCCTGCTGTGCTTGGGAAGCCAAAAACATAAATGAATTCATTTCTTGCTTGTTATTTGTTGATATTGTTTAATTATCCTTTATATATAGATAAGGTATAGCTCGCAGCGACACATGAGTCCTATCTTTTTCTCATTTCGCCGATGGGCTTGAGCAGCACGCCTGTTTCCACGAGATGTCGTGCTATGGAGTCGAGCATACCGTTGATATAGCTGCCGCTCTTGGGGGTGCTGTAAACCTTGGCCAAATCCACATATTCGTTGATGGTAACGCTGATGGGGATGTTGGGGAACGTCATCATCTCGGCAATGGCAATCTGCATGATGACCACATCCATGTAGGCCAGTCGTGAGAAGTCCCAGTTGTGAGAAGTCTGGCTCATGTACATTTGGTATTGCTCGGCATTCAATATGGTGGCGCGGTAGAGCTTGCGTGCAAACTCGCGGTCTTCTTCATCCTTGAACTCGGGCAGCAGCGGCATGTCAGCCTTGTCGGTCTGCTGTATGCGCTTGATGGTTTTCAGCACAAAGGTGTCAACGATTTCCTTGTCGTCGTTCCAGTAGAGGCTTTTTTCCTCGAGCACGGCATCAAGTTCGTCGTTGTCCATCACCAAAGTGCGGTAGAGCTTGCGCCACAGTTCGCGGTCTTCCTCAAACGACGACTCTCCGCTCTCCATATAATCCTTGTAGGTTTGGCTGTTGACAATCTGGTTGTATAGTTTTCTCACAAAATCGATGTCATCATTCCATGATGTCTTCTGCTCATTTCTGAAAGTGCTGAGCTGCTCGTTGCCTGCCAATATCAAGGCGAAGCTGTTGTCCACAAACTTGCTCGACGGCATTTCGAGATGCTCACGAGTGGCCTTTGAGCACTCTGTGTCATAGTGCTTGCGTGCTTCGTCTGACACGGCCACAATCAGTGCCAGAAGATGGTTGTACAAGTGATAAGCCTTGGAAAGACTGAAAAGCAATTCCTTTTCGGCCACATCCATGTTGCGTCCGCCATTTTGATAGTATGCGTAGGTTAACTGTACAATTTTTATCCTAATTAATTCTCTGTTGACCATCAGTTTCTCAAATTTCTTTGGTTCTACGATGCAAAAATAGACAAAAAAAAGAATATACCCAAGAAAATGGTGTTTTTTTCGCCGAAAATAAGGCCAATATTTGCATATTCAACAAAAAAGACATACCTTTGCACCGCTTTTTCAAGCACTACATGAACAAATTCGTGTGATGGTGAATTAAGCAAAACAGATTTTCAACTTAATTTTAGAGTAACACATTACATTATGAAAGAAATTAGCTTAACTGGCAAAAAGAGAACAGAAGTAGGCAAGAAGGCTTCCAAGTTGATGAGAAAAGAGGGTATGATTCCCTGCAACCTTTACGGTGAGGCAAAGGGTGAGAACGGTCTGCCCGAGGCGCTGGCGTTCATGATTCCAATGACTGAGCTCCGCAAGGTGGTTTACACTCCCCACATCTATGTCATCAACCTCGACATCGAGGGCGAGGCTCACACCGCCATCCTCAAGGAACTGCAGTTCCACCCCGTGACCGATGCCCTGCTGCACGTTGACTTCTATGAAATCAACGAGGAGAAAGACATCACCATCGGTATTCCTGTCAAGCTCACAGGTCTGGCACAGGGTGTTCGCGACGGTGGTCGTATGAACCTCTCCATCCGCAAAATCAATGTCATTGCCAAATACAAGGAAATTCCTGAGCACCTCGACGTTGATGTTACCGAGCTTCGCATTGGCAAGAGCATCAAGGTGGGCGACCTGCACTACGAAGGTCTTGAGTTTGCTACCAGCAAGGAGGTTATCGTTTGCTCCATCAAGGCTACACGTAAGTCTGCTGCCGCTGCTGCTGCCGCTCAATAATAGTCTTGACAACTACACACGTTGCGCCTCTGCGTAACCCAACTGAAAATATAATGGAGAAATTCTTAATTGTCGGTTTGGGAAATCCTGGCGATGAATACAGGAACACCCGCCACAATACAGGCTATATGGTATTGGACGCTTTTGCAAAGGCGTCCAATATTGTTTTTGAAGACCGCCGCTATGGTTATGTGGCCGAGACCAGCGTCAAGGGTCGCCGACTGACGTTGCTCAAGCCCACCACCTTCATGAATCTCAGTGGCAATGCCGTGAGATATTGGATGAACAAGGAGAACATTCCCCTGGAGCATTTGCTGGTGATTGTCGATGACCTGTCGCTTCCTGTGGGGGCCATGCGCCTCAAGGGCAACGGCAGCAACGGTGGGCACAATGGTCTGGGCAACATCCAGAGTGTCATCGGCACACAGCAATATGCCCGTCTGCGTGTGGGCATAGGCAATGATTTCCCCAAGGGGATGCAGGTTGACTTTGTATTGGGCGATTTTGACGAAGAAGACGAGAAGGCCCTGTTGCCCTGCTTCGACACGGCGATAGAAATCATCAAGAGTTTTGTGCTGGCAGGCATCAACATCACCATGAACCAGTATAACCACAAACATCAGGGAAAAACCTCGAAATGAACATCTTATGGGCAACGAAACAGCAAGAATAGACAAATGGCTCTGGGCGGCTCGCATCTTCAAGACAAGGTCGATAGCCGCCAATGCGTGCAAGAACGGCCGTGTGACCGTGAACGGCACCACTGTGAAGCCTTCGCGCAGCATCAAGTGCGGCGAGGTGGTGAGCGTGAAGAAACCACCCGTCACCTATTCGTTCAAGGTGCTGCAATGCAACGAGCAGAGGGTGGGTGCCAAACTGGTGCCGCAGATTTATGAGAATGTGACCGATGCCAAGCAGTATGAACTGCTGGAGATGAGCCGTATCAGCGGTTTTGTTGACCGTATGCGTGGCACAGGCCGTCCCACCAAGAAGGAACGCCGCAGCCTCGATGCATTCATCGACCCCTCGCTCATTGGTTTCACGTCCGATGACGATGAGGATGAATTTGATTTCGACGATGAGGATTTTTAATCATTTGCCATGAAACAGACAACCAATATTGCCATATTCGTATCGGGCAACGGTACAAACTGTGAGAACATCATCCGCTATTTCAAGGACAGCGACCACATTCATGTGGCACTTGTCATCAGCAACCGTGCCGATGCCTATGCCCTCAACAGGGCTGCCCGCCATGGGGTGCCAAGTAGAGTGCTCAGCAGGGCCGACATCAACAATCCGCAGGTGCTCACCCCATTGCTCAACGACTATCACGTTGATTACATTGTGCTGGCGGGATTCATGCTCATGGTGCCTGCCTTTCTCGTTGAGGCTTATGACAAGCGCATCGTGAACATCCATCCCTCGCTGCTGCCCAAATACGGCGGCAAGGGCATGTATGGACACCATGTGCACCAGGCGGTGAAAGAGGCCGGCGAATGTGAAACGGGCATCACCATCCATTATGTGTCCAATGTCTGCGACGGCGGCGAAATCATCGCCCAATTCTCCACACCACTTTCACCCGACGACACGGTAGATGACATCGAATCGAAAGTGCATGTGCTTGAGCAACAGCATTTTCCACAGGTCATCGAGCAGACCATCATGTCGCGCTGACATGCTTTTCGGGTCTGCCCGATGGGTAGGATATCATTCCGGCATATATTGGGCAGCGATTTGTTCCGCCCTTTTTCTTGCCGGCTTTCCCGTATCGGTTGTCGGTATCTTGTCCACACTGATGAACAACCGTGGTCGCCAATAGGCAGGCAGACACTGTTCGCAGCACTGGCGCAAGGCATCAAGCTTGGTGCTTTGCACCAGCATCACCACCATTTCGCCCAATAGCGGGTCGCGCCTTTTGGTAATGGCAAAGGGCACGTCCACGGCATTTCTCAGCCTTTCTTCCACCTGTTCGATGTGTATCTTCACCCCACCGCTGTTGATGACATTATCCACACGCCCGATGATGCGGAATCTTCGTCCGTCGGGATGTATTTCCACCATGTCGTTGGTGGTGAGGCTGTTGTCGCACACTAGGGGCGCATGTATGGTGAGGCATCCACGGTGGTCGGTGGCTATGTTGACATGGTCGAAAGGGGTGTACCATTGGTCGGCGTCCTTGCCGTTGATTTTTCTCAGTGCAATGTGCGACAGCGTCTCGGTCATGCCGTAGGTGCTCCACACGTTGTTGGGAAAATCCCTCAACTCCTTTTCCAGAGTTTCATCTATTGCCCCGCCGCCGATGATCAGTTGACGGATATCGGCCAGCAGTTGCCGCTCGTGGGCATTGTTCAGGCTGCTGGTCACCTGCATGGGCACCATGGCGGCAAATGTGGGTGCTTGGTGCAGCCCGGCCAGGGGGTGAGCCTGCGGGGCTTTGATGATCAGTTGCAGTTGTCTCACCATGGCCCTCACCACCACCATCTTGCCAGCGATGTATTCGACGGGCAGGCAGAGCAGGGCGGTGTCTCCCGGTTGCAGGTGCAGAAAGTCGCATGTCATGCGTGCGCTGTTGGCCATCAGTCGCTTGCTCGCCCACATGGGTTTCGGTTGTCCTGTTGACCCGCTCGTGTGCACCAACACCCTGTCGTCGGCATTGTTCCATTCGGCGATGAATGTCTCCACCTTACGGACAAATTCGGCGTCATTCTTTTCCATACCACATTTTTTCTCCCTCGATGGCAAGGGGCATGGGGATGTTGTCGGTAAACAGCTGTCCGGTGCCCAGTCCTTGAGGCATGTTGATATGTTCGCCATAGATATCAGCGGTGAGGTGGCAGATGGCATTCAGTCCCACGTTGCTCTCCAGTGCGCTTGTTATCCATGTCTTCACCCCCTTTTCGTTGGCAGCCTGCACCCATTCTCTCACCCCTTTCATGCCGCCGTGGAGCGACGGTTTGAGGATGATGTAGGCAGGTTTCACCACGTTGAGCATATACAGTTTCATGTCGTAGGTGTTGATGCCGATGAGTTCTTCGTCGAGGGCGATGGGCAGCGGAGCATCCCGGCACAGCTTGGCCATGTTGCCCCATTGGTGTTGCTTGATGGGCTGCTCAATGGAGTGAATGGCATATTGGGCAAAACGTTCCAGTTTGTCGAGGGCTTCGTCGGTCTTGAATCCGCCGTTGGCATCTAATCTGATTTCCATCTCTGCGGGCGCAAAGCGTTCTCTGATGCGTTTCACCAGGTCAAGTTCCTGTTCAAAGTCGATGGCGCCCACCTTCAGTTTGATGCAATGGAAACCTTGTTGCAGTTTTTCCTCCACACGTTTGAGCATCTCGTCATGACTGCCCATCCACACCAGACCGTTGATGGGTATGCCCACTTCGCCCCTGGCAAACGGCGTGTCAAACAAGGCGGTGGTGCCCCGCTGCAGATGCAGCAGGGCAGTTTCCAGTCCGAATCGCATCGAGGGCCAGGCCTGCATCTCGTCGAGCACCCCCTCGCCCTCTTGTTCCATGCGGTCGCACCATTGTCGCAGCACCGCCTCATAGTCGGGGCGGAAGTCGGTGCTCAGGTCGGGCAGCGGTGCACACTCCCCCACTCCCTTGCGCCCCGGCAGTTGTTGCGAGGTGATTTCCACCATCCACGACTTGCGGGTGAGATACACTCCGCGTGAGGTGCCTGCTGGCTGTTTGAAGTGAAACAGCCGCGGTGTGATGTCTATATGGTATATCATCGGTCTATGGCAATTTGGGATATTTCTTGAAGTCGGGTTTGCGTTTTTCCAGGAAAGCCTTGCCGCCCTCGTGAGCCTCGTCGAGGAAGTAGTAGAGCATGGTGGCGTCGCCAGCCAGTTCCTGTATGCCCGCCTGTCCGTCGAGTTCGGCATTCAGTCCGGCCTTGATCAGGCGCAGGGCCATCGGACTACGTTCCATCATGATTTCAGCCCATTCCACACAAGTGTCTTCCAGTTTGTCCTGTGGCACCACGCAGTTGACCATGCCCATCTGTTCGGCCTCCTTGGCCGAATACTGACGGCAGAGGAACCATATCTCGCGGGCCTTCTTCTGTCCCACGATGCGTGCCAGATAAGAGGCGCCAAATCCGGCATCGAACGAACCCACCTTGGGACCTGTCTGTCCGAAGATGGCATTCTCGCTGGCAATGGTGAGGTCGCACATCAGGTGCAGCACATGTCCGCCGCCAATGGCGTAGCCGTTCACCATGGCGATGACGGGTTTGGGCAGCGAGCGTATCTGTTTCTGCACGTCGAGCACATTGAGTCGTGGCACGCCGTCTTCGCCCACATATCCGCCACGTCCTTTCACATGCATGTCGCCGCCTGAGCAGAAGGCCTTGTCGCCGGCACCGGTGAGCAGCACCACGCACACCTCTTGTGCCTCGCGGCAATAGGCAAAGGCCTGGCTCATCTCCCATGTGGTGCGTGGGGTGAAGGCGTTGCGGTATCGCGGACGGTTGATGGTGATTTTGGCTATGCCGTTGTAGATGTCAAAAAGGATTTCCTTGAAGTCGAACCCTTCGATTTTTTTCCATGTTCTTTGTTCCATAATGATGATGTTTTATGTTTTGGTTGCTGTTATTTGTTGTCTAAGATGTCGGTCACGGGTTTGAAGCATTCCTTGATGTCGGCGATGATGTTCTGGTCGCTATTGGTGGGGAATTGCTTACTCAGGTTTTTGAACGATTGCACCACGCTGTTTGCGGTTCTGCCGTCGAGTGCCAGATGGTCGATGGTCGTGGCAAACGATTTGACGGCCAGCTGAGGGTCGATGAACCCCATGTTCTCAAAAGCCTTCTTGATGTGAGGCCATTTCCACCGGTGGTCTCTCGGTCCGCTTTTGGGGTTTATCCTCGGGTTGACTCTATGCATGATGTCCACGAATGTGCTCCATGCCTCTTGGTCTTTCGCCAGCCGTGGGGTGATATAGGCCGAAGCCTTGGGCGTTGGGGGCACGGCATCAGCGGGAGTCGTGGTGGTTGTAGGTGCGTTTGTCGCGGCCGTTTGCCGGGTGGTTTCAGCAGAACTGATGCCTTGAGTGTCAGGAGGTTCCGTTTCTGCCGCTTGCGTCAGATGCCTGATTTCGCCGGTCGGCTCAAAATTGAGCCGAGCCTGATGATAGACCAAGAAGGCACGCAGTTGTTGCATGTTCAGTCGCCAGGCGTTGCACCACACATAGTGGGCCATTTTCTCCTCGTTGAGCACGCCTATCTGAAAATCATACAAGTCTGACAGATGGTATTGGTATACATCGTCCGGGCCAAACGGCATATGCGCACCTGGAATGTTGTCCAGTGGACCAATCTCGTATTGATTCAGAAAATTGGAGTTATAAAGCAGCTCATTCCATTTGGCCATCATTCTTTTCATGGCCATACCTCTCTTGTCTGCAGGAAGGGCATGAAGCCGCTTGAGCGTTTTGTCTATCTCCTTAGGCCATTCATTTTTCAGAAAATCCCCGTAGAGCCGTTCCCACAGCTGCAGGGCCTTGTCGGGCTCATAGGGCTGTGGCGGGGCGTCATGGTCGGCCAACCGCTTGCCGTCGAGCGAGAGGGGCATCTTTTGGGCGAAGTATGATGACACAAAAGGTTCGTCGTCGTCGAGACCCTCTACCATCAAATCATCCCAGTATTTTGAAACCAGCTTCACAAACTGCGCATATTCCTCGTTTTGGCGTGGCAGGGGGCGCATCGCTCCTCCACTTGTCGTGAAGATTTGATACAGTCGGCGAATCAATTGATGCTGCACAGGAGCCGGCAGCAGACTGAGCATCTGCTTGAAATAAAACGTGTCGTTGTTGGTCAGCTGATGGTAAATGCTGATGGCTTGCTCCTCATCGAGCTTGGTCTCGCTGGCGCAAAGTTTTTCAACAATAGCGTGAAGACAGGAGAAGTCGATGGGCAGATACACTCTTTGGGCATGGTAATGACCTTCAATTCTGAGACTGGCCATACGGAGACTGTAGTGCCACCATATTTTATCCCCCAGCAAATTCAGGAACGACTGGTATCGCCCCTGACCATCATCGTGCCTGTAAGCGATGATACGATAGACCATCACCTTGAGGAATCTTTCATACCCTTCGGCATATAATAAATCTTCATGCTTTTGCTTTTCAAAATATTCCTTGATGTGCAGTTCGGGGTTGGGGTCTATCAATATCCTGGTGCTGATGCAGAGGGCTTCGTTCATCAGACTAAGAATCAGCTGCTCGTCAAAACCCTCCTTAAGCATATCATGAAGAAGGGTGCTGTAGATGTGGTTCATACATCCCGATGGCTCTTCGATGATGCTGTTGATGCTCCTTTTGCTGTGATAAATCAGATAGTTTCTCAATGTTGTGTTTCTTATAAAATAAATATTTGTGACTGAATGACTTATGCCAACTAATGGCGGTGCAAGGGTGCCTGTTTTCCAGACATGAACCGCTACTTTTTCCAGACATGAACCGCTACTTTTCCAAGACCTC
>SFEK01000022.1 GCA_004557285.1 Bacteroidales bacterium
GACATAGGTCAAAACACAGAATGGGTTACACCTTATTATATATAGCATTATTATGTACTTTTTTATCGTCGCACGACCAAGCAATCTATGGTCGTACGTTCAAAGGGTCTATGGTCGTACGGCGTGAGGTGCTATGGTCGTACGAGCAAAGGGTGCTTGGTCGTACGACCAAAGAACCTTTGAACGAGCGTGAACGGGAATGAACGAAACGGGCTTGAAATGCCATGGTTTCTGAACAGTGTTTGAACGGTAGTGAACGGAAAGGCATAAAAAAAACGCCTGATGGCGTTTGAACTGTTGAAATTTTGAACTGTTGAAAAAAGTTGAACGGCTGGCTGCTCACGCAGGCAGCCGTTCGCTGTATATAAAAACTTTAACAATTATGAGTGCATGTTATGAATAACGTAGGATTTGTCCCGGACGAATGCGCATACGCTTGGTGATATGGTTCAGCTTGCACAATTCATCAACGGTGGTATTACGCTTGCGGGCAATCGACTGGAGGGTTTCTCCGCGTGCCACCTTGTGGTAACGCACATCCTGCATTGCGGTGCTCTGCGCTCTACGCTCGCTCTGGTTGTTGGCGTCAACCGCAGCTGTTGAGGATGCCTCATCGTTGGTCTTCTCAGTACGAGCCTTGGCTGCCATATCAATATCCTTGGCATAACGACTCTTGCGGAACATATAAGTATCGGCCGTGACATCCTGGTTGACAAAGTCGAACAACAATGCAGGGTCGAGAGCCACGCCACAAAGACGAGTTTCAAAATGCAGATGCGAACCTGTGCTTCGACCGGTGTTGCCACCCAGTCCGATGGGATCGCCAGCACGCACCACCTGGTTTTCGCTCACCAAGTGCTTTGACATGTGGCCATAGATGGTTTCCAAACCGTTGTTGTGGCGTATCACCACATAGTTGCCATAACCATTGGCCTCATACTTGACGATGCGCACCTTTCCGCTGAAAGCTGAACGGATGGTATCTCCAATATACACCTTTACGTCGATGCCTTTATGCATACGTCCCCATCTGCGTCCGAAATTAGAGGTGATGACCCTACTGGTGGTAGGCATACAGAAATGCCTTAGATTGATGAGGAATGAATCGGGAACATTGCTGGTGCGATGTGCGTATTTATTGCTCCACTCGCTGTACAGCTGTGCAGAGGGAGTGCCACTTTGCTCTTTGTTGATGATATTGCGCAAGGCAAGTGTATCAACCGTCTTCATTCGTCTGTCGATAGGCGCTTGTCTGGCAAGCAGGTCCTGAGCAGAAGCCGCTACAGAAGTACACACCATCAATGTCGTAAACGCCAATGTCTTTATTGTTTTCTTCAAGTACATCATTTGCTTTATAGATTAACATCAGGTCGAACATCAACCACAATGTATTTTTTCATTCATGATGAGCACAGGACAAACACAACACATTTGCCCTCCCCATCCAAAAATCGTTGCAAAGATAATAAAAAAACGGCAAAGCAACACTCGTTGTTAACAGTTTTATTGACACTTTAACAATTCAATCGACTGAAATCAGGAGATGGCCGCCCAGTTGATGTTGCTTTTGCGCAACGCATCCAAGTGGTGCCACAGCATGGCATATTCCGTTTTTTGGCAAAGCGGGTCGGCATCCACAATTTTCTGCGCCTCGTCGCGTGCCAGCTGCACCAGCTGTCCGTCACGGGCAATGTCTGCGATCTTCAGGTCGAAGGCCATGCCGCTCTGTTGCGTGCCTTCCAGGTCGCCGGGGCCACGAAGTTTCAAGTCGGCCTCAGCAATAAGGAAACCGTCGTTGGTGTCGCACATGATGTTGATGCGCTTGCGGGTTTCCTCAGAGAGACTGCGCTTGCTCACCAGGATGCAATACGACTGGTCGGCACCTCGCCCCACCCTGCCCCTCAACTGGTGCAGTTGAGACAGTCCAAAACGTTCGGCATTGAGAATGACCATGACCGAGGCATTGGGTACATTCACCCCCACCTCGATAACGGTAGTGGCCACCAGGATCTGTGTTTCTCCTGACACAAAGCGGCGCATCTCCTCCTCTTTCTCCATTGCCTTCATTTGGCCATGCACCTTGCTCAGCCTCATGTCGGGGAACACCTCTTTCAACACCTCGAAACCTTCCTCCAGGTTCTTCAAATCGATTTTCTCGCTCTCTTTGATCAAAGGGAACACGATATACGCCTGTCTGCCCTCGTTGATTTGTTGCCGTATGCCGGCATAAAGACTGGTCATCTGGTCGTCAAACTTATGCAGCGTATATACCGGTTTGCGCCCTGGCGGCAATTCGTCGATGACGCTCACGTCCAAGTCGCCGTATATGGTCATGGCCAATGTACGGGGGATGGGCGTGGCAGTCATCACCAGCACATGAGGAGGATTAGTGCTTTTCGCCCACAGGCGGGCACGCTGTTCCACACCGAAGCGGTGCTGCTCATCGACAACCACAAACCCAAGGTTGGCAAACTGCACCGTATCCTCGATGACAGCATGGGTACCCACAAGGATTTTCACACGACCGTCAACCAATGCTTCGAGCACCTCACGCCGGCGTTTGCCTTTCACCATTCCCGTGAGCAACTCTACCCGTACATCCATATCCCCCAAAAACGACCTGATGGTGGCCAGATGCTGTTCGGCCAAAATCTCGGTGGGAGCCATGATGCACGCCTGAAACCCGTTGTCGATGGCAATGAGCATGCACATGAGTGCCACAAGAGTCTTGCCGCTGCCCACGTCGCCCTGCAACAGTCGGTTCATCTGCCGACCTGACCCCATATCACCACGTATTTCCCTGATGACCCTTTTCTGCGCTCCCGTCAACGGAAAAGGAAGATGATGGTAGTAAAAATCGTTGAACACCTGTCCCACGCTGGAAAACACATACCCACGATACTTGCGGCGATGGTCATTGGCATAGCGCAGGATGTTGAGCTGTACATAAAACAATTCTTCAAACTTAAGCCGATAACGGGCTTGTGCCACATCATCGGGAGTCTTGGGGTAATGGATTTTTCGGAATGCCTCGTCACGCGAAACCATATTGAGAGGCCGGGTGATAAAGGGCGGCAGCGTTTCGGCTATCGGTTCATGCAGACGCTCAAGCATACTCTTGGTAAGTTTCTCAATGGCACGCGAGGTGATGCCGGCCTTCTTCATCTTCTCAGTAGTCACATAATAGGGCTGCATCCCCATCTGCGACAGCTGAAGTTCTGATACAGGGTCGATGTCGGGATGGGCAAACTGATAACGGCCATTATAAACCGTGGGGCGCCCAAAGATGATGTAATCAATGCCCGGCTTGTAGGTTTCCATGATATATTTGGCACCTGTAAACCACACCAGGTCGGCCACGGCCGTACCATCAAAGACATGAGCCACCAGCCGGGTGCGCCGCGGCCCCATCTCAAAAGTTTCATAACTGAGGATGTGAGCACAAATCTGCACGAAAGGCATTTCGCCGTGCATCTCGCCGATTTTATAGATACGGCTTCTGTCTATATGTTTATAGGGATAATATTCCAGTAGTTCACCGAATGTGGTAATGCCCAACTCTTGAGACAGCAGAGCCTTGCGGCGTGGTCCCACGCCGGGCAAGAACTGGATATCCTGATCTAAGACGTTGAGCATTACACCTTAATTATATATGACCAATCACACCTAAACCAACACACGGGCAATCTTGAGGTCGTAGGGAGTGGTAATCTTGATGTTCTCGCGATTGCCTTCCACGAGAGTGACCTGCTGCCCATAGGCTTCTACCACCGAGGCATCGTCGGTAAACGCCGGCTGGTACTCTTGGGCATAAGCCGCCTTGAGCAGGGCGATATCGAAGGTCTGAGGTGTCTGTACCAAACGATAGTCGTCTCTTGGCACGGTATGGCTTCCGCCCTCAGGCTCAAGTAGTCTCACGGTCTCAACGATAGGTGCCACAGGCACTACAGCCTTTGCCTCTTTAGCCATGTCGAAACATCGGCGTATCACCTCGATGGAGGCAAACGGGCGCACTCCGTCGTGAACACCTATCACGCCATCAGCATCGTCGGGCACAAGTGACAGACCATTTTTCACAGACTGGAAACGAGTCTCTCCCCCATCAGCCACCACATGGGCAGTGGTGAAATGATAGTTCTTGCAAAGGTCAGCCCAATACTCCTGCTGGTTTTTGGGCAACACCAATATCATTTTCAAATTGCTGTCGTATTCACGGAATCGCTTGATGGTGCGCATCAGCACAGGCAATCCGTTGAGGGGCAGGAACTGCTTGGGGATGCACGACCCCATGCGCAGTCCTTGTCCTCCAGCCACAATAATGAGATAATCCATAGGCGGTTATTTAAGCATAAGATGTTTATACATCATGCCTTCAGCGATACCGTCGGCCGTATTCCGGTCTGTCAGCATGGCCAACAAGGCATAAGCGTAGGGCAGCGTTGCCGCCGGGCCTTCGCCCGTGATGATATTGCCATCCACGGTGAACAGTTCGTGGGTATATTCGGCTCCCTCCATGTATTTTTCAAAACCCGGATAGCAGGTGGCACGTTTGCCGCTGAGCAGCCCCAGTGCACCGGGCACCATGGGTGCAGCGCAAATGGCAGCAATGAGTTTCCCCTCCTTGTTCTGTTCGAGCAAAGCTCTGCGCACCCCCACATGGTCGTTGAGGTTGGTGGCACCGGGCAGCCCACCGGGCAGCATCAGCAAGTCGGCATCCTTCAGGTCGGCCTCCTCGAAGAGCAAGTCTGCCTGTATGGCCACCCCATGGGCCGACTCCACCATACGGTTGCCCGTAACGCTCACGGTTTTGAAATCCACACCTGTACGACGCATGATGTCTAATGGGATAAGAGCCTCGATGTCTTCAAATCCCGTAGCCAGAAATTCATAAACTTTCTTTGCCATAACAAAATCTGTTTTAATAGGTTTTTCTTTGATATTTGAGATTATAAGGTTGTTTTCCGTCATCATTTCAGACAGGCGAGATATGCCTTGATGGTGCTGTCGAAGCCCATATACAAAGCATCGCAAACCAGCGCATGTCCGATGCTCACCTCATCCAGCCAAGGAATGTTGCGGTGGAAGAAGGTAAGGTTCTGCAGGCTGAGGTCGTGGCCGGCATTAAGCCCCAGCCCCACCTGTCGTGCCACTTTGGCGGCAGCGATGAATGGCTTGATGGCCTCATCACGGTCGGTGGCATATCCTGCAGCATAAGGCTCGGTGTAAAGTTCCACCCGGTCGGAGCCAGTCTCCTTGGCGGCAGCCACCATCTCCTCGTCAGGGTCAACAAAGATGGAGGTACGTATGCCTGCTTCCTTGAAACGCCCTATGATGTCGGTCAGGAACCCCTTGTTTTCCTTGGTGTCCCAACCATGGTTGCTGGTTATCTGGTTGTCGGCATCGGGCACCAGTGTCACCTGTGTGGGTTTCACCTCAAGCACCAGATCAACATACTTGCCGATGGGGTTTCCCTCGATGTTGAACTCTGTGGTGATGACGGGGCGGATATCCCTCACATCCTGATATCTGATGTGTCGCTCATCGGGGCGTGGATGCACGGTAATACCCTGTGCACCAAATTTTTCGCAGTCTATTGCCACCTGCAGGACATTGGGATTATTGCCTCCTCTGGCATTGCGCACCGTGGCCACTTTATTGATATTAACGCTTAATTTTGTCATTTTTCGCTAAATTATTTTGTTCACTGTATGTGTTATTCATTAATAATGTGTATTTTTGCAGCTGTTTCTGCATCGGCAAAGTTACAAAATGTTTATCATTTACAAGCATATTCTGCCAATAAAAACATTATAAAAAATAAAAAATATGATGACGCGCAAACTGAAGTTCGCATTATTCGGCAATATATACCAGACCAAGAAGTCGGCAAACATCGACAAAATCATGGAATATCTCACCCGTAGGGGGGCAGATGTATGTATAGAAAGGAGTTTTTACGACTTTCTTGTTTCCAAGGACAAACTGCAAGACTACGAGGTGGAATTGTTTGAGGGCAGCAACTTTTCTGCTGATTTTGTGGTGTCGCTGGGTGGCGACGGCACCTTGTTGCGTGCTGCCGGCTATGTGGGCGAGAAGGGTACTCCCATTTTGGGTGTCAACATGGGGCGTCTGGGATTTCTGGCCGACATCGTTCCGGCAGAGATTGAGAGTGCCATGGATGCGCTTTATGCCGACGACTATGCCATAGAGAGCCACTCGGTGGTGTGTGTCTATGCCGACGGTTGCCAGTTGCCCAACAACGGTTGTGCGCTCAACGACATTGCGGTGCTCAAGCGCGACAATGCCTCAATGATTTCCATCAAGGCATGCATCAACGGCGAATATCTGGTCACCTATCAGGCTGATGGCTTGATCGTGAGCACTCCTACGGGTTCTACCGCCTATTCGTTGTCCAACGGAGGCCCCATCATTGTGCCCCAGACCAGCACGCTGTGCCTCACTCCTGTGGCCCCCCACAGCCTCAACATCCGCCCGATTGTCATTCCCGACAATGCCACCGTCACGCTCACCGTGAGCAGCCGAAGCCACAACTTCCTCATCGCCATCGACGGTCAGTCGGCCTCTTGTGCCGAAGACAAGGTGCTCACCATCTGCAAAGCTCCTTACGATGTGAACATCGTGAAGCGCACAGGCAGCAAATATTTCTCCACCCTGAGAGAGAAAATGATGTGGGGAAAAGACACAAGGGGATAAGAAGCAAGATGACTGTAATTACATATAGCAAGTAAAAACTTTGTTTTGCTGACACCCTGCCTTTACCAAATGCCCAATTTTTGCGATATTTTCGCCCAGCCCTTGTGATGTTCTGAAAAACGGCAAAAATTCAAGGCTTGTTTCAAGGCATTTTCATGGTCATTTTGCCTCTAAAGGCATGGACTTCCTGAGTGAATAGGGCTTTCACTACTTGAGTGAATAGGGCTTCCACTGCCTGAGTGAATAGGGCTTCCACTGCTTGAGTGAATAGGGCTTCCACTCCATGAGTGAATAGGGTATTCACTCTGCAAGTGAATGGGTGTTCACCCATCAAGTGCTTCGTTTTCCACCTGCAGAGCGAACCCTTCGCTCATTTTCCGTTGCTATTTTCAAAAAAATCCCGACACTTTTCAAAAGTCAAAATGTAAGCACAAACCATTGTTTTGTTGCTTAATGACAATTCTTGGACACTCGACAATCCCTGAGGTGGGGCGTATGGATGCCACCCTAAATCTGTAGCTGTTTATCCACATACATATGATGCAGCTTATGGGCTGCAGGATACTGTTGATTAAAATCAGTTTTGTGTAAAAACATAAATGTTTTAGGTGTTTATATATAAAAAAGAGGATATGCCATTAGCGGCATATCCTCTATAAGGTCGGATGGTTTAGGAATGCTTACTTCTTTACCATTTTTATGGTCTTGTTGTTGGCTTTGACCACATATACACCGGCGGGCAATTCGTTGTTGGCTTTGTAAAGATTGTCGGTCTTGACAGAACGTACCTGTTTGCCGTCAGTGGTGTAGATGTTGACCTCTACCAGAGTGCCATCGTTGAAGAGGTGGTCAATGCCGCTGATGTCAGTATCTTCTATGTTGAACATGGTCGTGTAGAGATACAAGTCGGGATATTGCTCGTTGGTCATTACTCCCACTACATAGTCAACAGGCTTCAAGAATTTGGTGATGCCGTCATTCACTTCAAAGTCTTCGCCAGCTTGCAGCTCGTTGCCTGTCAGTTCGCCAGTTTCCTCGCTGATATAAGGCTCCTCGACAAACCATCGGTAGGTGGTAGGCGTGTTGTTGATATAGGCTTCTGAAGACAAGTTGATTTCGCAGCCGTTCTTGGTTACCTCAACCGGTTCTTGGTTGCCGTAGATATAGAATGAGAGGTTGTCCTTGGCGGGCAATGCGCTCAGGCGGAAGCGGTTATGGTCGATCAACAGCACTCTCAGCGAGCTGAGCATAGAGATGTCAAGTTGAGAGAGTTTGTTGTAGGTGATGGCCAGTTGATAGAGTTCTGGCAATTTTGACAAGTCGATTTCCTCCAGTTTGTTGTTGCCCAGGTCAAGGCTCCACAGACTGCTGTTGTCAAGGTTGATGCTTGTCAGTTTGTTTCCACCCATGCCCAGCAACTGAAGGTTTTTGTATGGAGAAGCGTCAAATTCGCTGAAATTGTTGTAGTTGAGCATCAAGTAAACGATGTTGGGATAAGCCGTGGCATCGATGCTGCTCAGGTTGTTGTTGTCGAGGTTCAGTTCGCTGAGCGACTCTTTGTCATCAGGCAGGGTGATGCTTTCCAGTCCAGCATTCTTGATGGTCAAGTTCAGCAGGTGAGGCATCTTTGAAGCGTCGAAGTGCTTCATGCGGATGCTGTCGCAGCTGAATACATAAACACCGGGGTCTTCGCTGTAGGCCAGCACCTGCACTTCGCTGTCTTTGTAGCCTACGACATCAAACACGGCCAGGTCGCTGCCTACGACATACTGTTCATATTCCACGCCTGTGCCTTTCCAATCGATGCAGATAGTGGTGTTCTCTTCGTAAGCCCTCAAGCGGAGCTTGCCCTTGCAGTCGTCGGTGGTCTTGAATGTGGCCAGCACATGGTTGGGCTTTTCGCCAGCCTCAATGCTGCTGGTGGCAAGTGTCAGTTCGGGGAATCGGGAGTTGGTCATTTCGCAGTGAAGCATTTCACCGATGACAGGCGAAAGGAAGTAGGTGCGACCCTCGCTGATGTTATAGTCGGTGCCCTCTTTCAGCAAAGTGCCGTCGGCTTTCTTCCACACAAACACGGTGTTGCCGTTGTCGGTGTAAGCACTCAGGTCAACGCCCGGGCCCTTCTTGCTGATGCTCACTTCGTTTTGTGGAGCGTATATGTAAGTTTCTACCCCTTCAAGCTGTGGCAGGGTACTGAACTGCAGGTCGTTGTATTCGCAGTGCATGGTGTTGAGCGCATAAATCTCGGGCATGACCAGCGATTTGATGTTGTTGTTGGCAATGTTGAGCGAGGTCATTTCTGTGCAGTAGCTCAGGTTGAGTTCCGTCAGCAGGTTGTTGCTCAGGTTGAGTGTCTCCATCATGTCGGCATCCTTGAACGACAGTTCGGTGAGCAGGTTGTTGCTCAGGTCAAGGTTGTGTATGGTGTAGTTGTCGTTGAGCGTCACTTTTGTCAGCTTGTTGTTGGAGAGGTTGATGTCTTGGAGCAATGTCTTGTGGAAGGCATCGTTGGCACCTCTTACATACAAGGTGTCGAGCTGGTTGCCCGTCAGTGTCAATTCCCTCAGACGGCGGTTCCATGTCATGTCGATAGAAGTCAGACCGGCATTGGTGATAGACAGCTTGTCCAGTTCGTGCAGTGCAGTGAGGTCGATGCTGGTCAGCGGCACGTCAGCGATACTCAGTGCCGAAACCTTTTCGTTTTCAGGCACATATACAGTCACCAGCCCTGTTACCCCTTGCTTGTTCACGTTGGCAGTGGCGGGATAGTCGGCTGTTGTTGTGGTGTATTCCACGGGATTGCCGTCTCCATAATCCACGAAGAAGGTCTTGGGCTCAGCTTCGGTAGCACCGTAGATACCTATGCCCATGTTCAGGTTGGCCGTGCCGGTGGGCACCAGAGTGAGAGCCAGGTCTGGCTTGCCATAATTCTCTTCGCTCTTCACCATGAACTTGTTGGTGCGCAGTGGAATCTCCTGTAGGGTGAATGCGGGGTAGGCATCGCAGGCAAAGGCTACATAAACACTGTCTGACGTTTCTTTGAGGAATGTCAGTTTGCCGTTGTCGTAGGTATAGTAGTCAGAGCCCAACTGGGTGAATGTGCTGGGATTGGCATCGTTGGTCATGAACACGGCGCATGTTGTGGTATAACCTTCTTTGATGACGCGGCTTGTCAGGTCGAGTGTGCTGCCCACCTTCATGCTCTTGGCCACGGCCATGTTGCGCTGCATGTAGTCATACTGTGTCCATGTGTCCTGTGGCAGAGGCAGGGTGTTGAAGTCGAAATAGTTGTAGCGTAGCATCAGGTTGCGCAGGTTCCTGTTCTTGCTCACATCGATGTTGGTGAGCAGGTTGTTGTTGAGATAGACATCCGTCAGGTATATGTTGTTACTGATGTCGATGCTTGTCAAGTCGTTGCCGCTGGCAAAGAGGTACACCAAGTTGGGGTTGTGTGTCACGTCGAGCGATGTCAGTTTTCTTACGCTTGAAAGCGATGTTGACTGTCTGTCTGTGTAGAGCTGCATCAGGTTCTCGTTGTTGGAGAGGTCAAGGTCAACGATGCCCGTTTCGCTGATGTTGAGAATCATGAGCTCTGGATTATGACTCACGTCAAGCGAAGACACGGGGCAGGAGTCGATCGAAATCCTCTTGATGCCGGGACATTGTGAGGGGTCGAGTGTTTTCAGTCCACGGCAGTTCCATGCATCAAACGACAGCAACTGAGGATAGTCGGCCAGTGTGAAACTGCTGTCAAGACGGCCCACCTGCCCGATGTCGAGGATAATCAAGCCGGGTTTATCGTTGCCCACGACCAATGGCTCTTCGGCAAAACTGTTGTCGTTGAGGTAGAGGGCATTGAGTTTGGTCAGTCCCTTCAGGTCGAGCTTCTTCAACTCGTTGTGGCTGAGGTCGAGAATGGTCAGGTTGGTCATTTTAGAGAGGTCAGCCTCTGTCAAGAAACAACCGCTGGCATTGACCAAGTTGATTTTTGTGGGGTCGCCATACACCTTGATGGTGCCCTCGGCATTAAGACTGCAACTGAAGAATGAGCCCGACCAGTTGCCTTCGCTGTCCACCTGAGCCACTTCCAGCTCCAGTTCTTCTTTGCCGTAACCATAGTCGATGTCAACATATTGTCCGGCTTCGGTAGCACCCAGCAGGATGCTCACCACATTGTTCTCGCCGTTCTGGGCATAAGCGTCAGACTTGAATGTCATGATCAGCTCATCCTCCTGGGCGAATGCCGCTGTGGTAGAACACAGCGTAATGGCCATGAGCATCAGTGCCCTTAGCCATGATGATAGATTTGTTCTCATTGTGATATGTTTTTGGTTAAATAAAAATGATTTCAATGTCAGTGCTATTTCAATACGCATTTTGAGCGCTTGCCATTCACCTGCACGATATAGCAGCCCTTGGGCAGTGCCTCGGCATGGATGATGGTCTCCTCTCCGTTGACATTTGTGCGCATGACCTCCTGTCCTGAAAGGTTGAACATGGAGATGTTCAGGTTGTTGCAACCCGTCTGGCATACCTTGAACGAGCGGTTGCCTGTTGGCGTGAGCAGCAGTTGTCCCTTGTTCATGGCCACTTCGTCGATGCCCGAACTCAAACGTTTGATGACCTCCTTCAGGCCGGCATAAGCGTCAAACTTGCCTGCGCCCACCTGCGCAGAAGGATATTGTGCCAGTTGGTCGTCGTTCACCCCTTTAGCTTTCAGATCGTTTTCCGTGTAGCCCTCTTTCAGTTTGGCCACGGCAAATACATGTTTGGCAGGCACTCCCATGCTCTTCTTGAGCCTTACCATGCCATCTTTGATTTCCACCTGTGAAAATTCTTTTGTCTCAGGTGACAGCAATGCCAACCGGCTACGGCGCAGTTGTGCCCTGCTGGCAAGGTCGAGCGTTGCTTGGGCATGAAGCAGGACGGGAGTTGCCAACAGCAATAATGTAAGTAGTTTTTTGTTCATAAGCTATGGACAATTTTCAATGATTGTGATTTTTTTTATTTGTTTTCGACAAATATTCTACAAAGGTACGCTTTTTTTTGATAATGCCAAAGATAAACAGGCGTTTTTTCTAAAATTTTTATACAAGCGATGGCCTCTGCTTTTAGGGAAATGAAAATACTTGATTTCGCATCAGACTGTCGGTTGTTTTTGTTTGGGTGGCTTCTGTTAATGATCATTATAAAACGAGATAAGAGCCATCAATGTAAAACTCACGTTAATATTAAGGAAGAGGAAACATTTTGACCTTTAGCCTCAGTGGTGCGATTGTGATGCTCTTTTCGGGATAGATGAAAAGTGAAATGTGGTGGTTTGCGAATGAGTGTAAAACGTGCAAAAAGGATGCTGTTTTCGAAGAAAAAAAGGTCTGCATTGTAAAAAAAGCACAAAAAGAAAGTTTTTTAAGAAGATATTTTCCGATTTTCTTGGTGGTTTTTGTAGAAAGGGCTATATTTGCCCCCGTGAAATAACACAATGTAATTTAACCTAACAAAATACATACTTATACTATGGAAGTTAATAAAATCATGCAAGACCTGGAGAAAAGACATCCAGGTGAGTCAGAGTTCCTTCAGGCGGTTAGAGAAGTTTTGACTTCAATCGCTGATGTTTACAACCAGCACCCTGAGTTCGAGAAAGCCAAGCTGATTGAGCGTCTCGTTGAGCCCGAGAGAATCACTACATTCCGTGTGCCATGGGTTGACGACAATGGTGAGGTACAGGTAAACATCGGTTACCGTGTGCAGTTCAACAGCGCCATCGGTCCGTACAAAGGCGGTTTGCGTTTCCACGCTTCTGTAAACCTCTCAATCCTGAAGTTCCTCGGCTTTGAGCAGACTTTCAAGAATGCGCTTACAACATTGCCTATGGGTGGTGGTAAGGGTGGTTCAGACTTCTCTCCCCGTGGCAAGAGCGACGCTGAAATCATGCGTTTCTGCCAGGCTTTCATGACAGAGCTGGTTAAGGTTATCGGCCCGGAGACTGACGTACCTGCCGGTGATATCGGTGTTGGTGGCCGTGAGATTGGCTATCTGTTCGGTATGTACAAGAAGTTGACCAACCGTTGGAACGGCGTGTTGACAGGTAAAGGCCTTGAATATGGTGGTTCTAAGATTCGTCCTGAGGCTACCGGTTTCGGTGCTCTCTATTTCGTGAACGAAATGTTGCAGACCCACGGAATCGACATCAAGGGCAAGACAATTGCTGTCAGCGGTTTCGGTAACGTGGCTTGGGGTGCTATCACCAAGGCTACAGAGCTGGGTGCCAAGGTTGTTACTCTCTCTGGTCCTGATGGTTACATCTATGATCCCAATGGTATCTCTGGCGAGAAAATCGACTATATGTTGGAACTCCGTTCAAGCGGCAACGATGTTTGTGCTCCTTATGCTGACAAATTCCCAGGTTCTACATTCGTAGCTGGCAAGAAGCCATGGGAAGTTAAAGTTGACATCTGCCTGCCTTGTGCTACCCAGAACGAGCTGAATGGTGCTGATGCTGATATGATTTTGGCCAACGGCGCTCTCTGCGTTGCTGAAGTTTCCAACATGGGTTGCACAGCTGAGGCTGTTGACAAGTTCATCGCTGCCAACCAACTCTTTGCTCCCGGTAAGGCTGTTAACGCCGGTGGTGTTGCTACATCAGGTCTTGAAATGACACAGAACGCTATCCGTTTGGGCTGGAGCGAGGCTGAAGTTGATGAGAAACTGCACTATATCATGCATAACATCCACGAGCAGTGCGTGAAGTATGGCAAGCAGGAAAGCGGTTACATTGACTATGTGAAGGGTGCTAACATTGCAGGCTTCATGAAGGTGGCTAACGCTATGATGGCTCAGGGTATCGTATAATGATACACTGATTAGTGAAAAAAACAATTTTTCTCATAATTATATTTGGATGGTTGAGCTGTGCTCTTCTCCTGGGACAGGAGAAGGGCATGGCCAGCTATTATTCTAACCGTTTGCATGGGCGGCGTATGAGCGATGGCACCAAATATCATAAGGATAGCCTCACCTGTGCCCACAAACGTTATCCTTTAGGCTCATACGTCAAGGTTACCCATGCTAAGAGTGGTAAGAGTGTTGTTGTGAAAGTAACCGACCGATGTCGAGGGTCACGCATTATCGACTTGTCGTATGCAGCTGCCAAGCAGTTAGGCCTTATTGCCAGTGGCGTGGCTATGGTTCTGGTGGAGAGATATCACCCACCCAAGGGAATTCCCTATAAAGATGATGACGAAATAGAGATCCCTGAACTTGATCTGGAGATTACCGATGGAGACAGCCTCTATCGTCCGGTATGGAACAAAAAATAAGAGTTCCGCCAATGGCGAAACTCTTGATATTCACAGAACATTGCTGTTATTATTTTTCCAATGAAGCGATGACCTCGATTTCAACAAGTGCGCCTTTGGGCAGTGTTTTCACTGCCACTGCTGAACGTGCAGGGAATGGCTCTTTGAAATAGGTGGCATATACTTCGTTCATGGCCGCAAAGTTGTCCATGTCAGACAAGAAAACTGTTGTCTTGACCACGTTGGAGAGGTCGAGACCTGCTTCTGCCAATACATTGATTACATTGGTGAGCGACTGGTTGGTCTGCTCCTTGATGCCGCCCTCGGCAAAGTTGCCGGTGGCAGGGTCGATGGGCACCTGGCCTGAAGCGAATACGAAACCGCCGGCTACTACAGCCTGGCTGTAAGGACCTAAAGCCTTGGGGGCTTTGTCAGAATGTAATGTTTTCATTTTTCTTACAAATTTTATAGGGTTAATAAGATGTCTCATTTCAGGTTGAAGCCCTTCTTGAGCAGGGCCTCCTTGATTTGCTGTACATGATCTGAATTACGCGTCTCCAGTTTCATGCTGATTTCACAGGCATTGATTTTGTCACTGTATGCGCTGCGCTCATGATTCACACTAAGCACATTGGCACCCAGGCCGGCAATCACCTGTGTGGCCATGAGCAGCTGTCCTGGCTTGTCGTCGATTTCCATGGTCATGCGGCAAATGCGCCCGTCCTTTTCCAGACCACGGTTGATGACACGGTTGAGGATGGTCACGTCGATGTTGCCACCGCTCACCAGGCATACTGTCTTCTTGCCTTGCAGTGGCAGTTTGTTGAACATGGCAGCAGCCACACTCACCGCACCGGCACCTTCAGCCACCATCTTTTCTTTCTCAATCATTCTGAGGATGGCAGCACAGATCTCGTCTTCAGACACCACGCACACATCGTCCACATACTTGGAGCACATCTCGTAGGTCAGGTCGCCGGGAGTCTTCACGGCAATGCCGTCGGCCACGGTCGACACCTCACTCAGTGTTTCAGGATGATGATGTCTCATGCTCTCATACATGCTCGGTGCACCCTCAGCCTGCACACCATAAACCTCGATGTTGGGGTTGAGTGATTTCAAGGCATAGGCCACACCACTGATGAGACCACCTCCGCCAATGGGCACTACGACGGCTTCAACATCGGGCATTTGGTCAAGAATTTCCAGACCTATGGTGCCCTGTCCGGCAATCACCAGTTCGTCGTTGAATGGATGCACAAAGGTGTAGCCATGCTCATCGCGCAACTGCAATGCACGCTTGTAGGCATCGTCATATACACCGGGAACCAGACAAATCTCAGCGCCCAGGCGTCTTGTGGCTTCCACCTTGCTGATGGGAGCACCCTCGGGAAGACATATCAGCGACTTGATGCCATTTGATGTGGCTCCAAGTGCCACGCCCTGGGCGTGGTTCCCTGCAGAACATGCCACAACGCCGCGCTTTTTTTCTTCAGGTGTCAACTGGGAAATCTTGTAATAAGCACCGCGGATTTTGAAAGAACCTGTAATCTGCAAGTTCTCAGGCTTGAAATAAATCTCACTGTCATTGTTCATTTGGCGAGCGCGAACCAATTCTGTTCTTCTCAGGATCTTGCTCAGCACGAACCGTGCCTTGTAAAGTTCATCTAAACTAAGCATGTTATTCTATATTTTTGCATTTTCTGTGCAAAAGTACACAAAATCTTTGAGCTATCACCATGTCAACGGCAAAAAAGTTGTCAAAGTGATTGTTTTCTCTTGTTAAGTATATTGGCAAAAAGCAAAAAATATGTAATACACCATGTCGTTTGCAATAAACGTTGTATATTTGCAGTCGCACTGCACCGTGAGCCATGACGCAGGTTGCAGTAAGCACCATAGAATTTAGAACATCAAAAACAATAAAAACATCAATGAAAAGTATTTTATCTAAAAGATTGAGAACTATGTTATTGCCTTTGTTGGCACTACCCTTGGTGGGGATGGCAATCGTGGCATGTAGTGATGACGAGGAGGCTGCAGTGGTGCCCACCCAGCCAGCTCCCACGTTTCATGGCAAGAAACTGTTGGAGGCCATGGACTTCAGGTTTGAATACGACAAGCAGGGGCGTTGCTGCCATGCCGTGAGCACCATCGTTCCCGACAGTTTGATCAAGGAGATATTCCCATCATACCGCATCGACTACAGCAAACGGAAATTCTATATTGAGGATGCTGCCCGTTTCTTTGATGTGACATTCACCAACGAGGGTTATCTCAAGACGGTAGGAGGCTCATGGTCGCATTATTCTGATAATGGAGATTACGGCAAGAAGGGAAATGACAAATACACCTTCAGCTATGATGCTGCCGGCCATCTGCTCAAGATTGAATACATCTCCGACAGTGAGGGCCGAGTGCTCTGGAGTGGTCAAACCTTCAGCAGCAAGTATGTCACCACGCTGTATTGGCAGGGCGACAATCTGCAACAAGTCGTCAAACAATGCCAAACTGTCAACAATGGCGTGCAACGTGAAGAGTCTGTGACTTACCGTTACGACTATGATGGCATGAGTAATGACACTGGTCTGATGCTCAGTGTTTATAGCAAGTGGCTGGAGTTCTCGCCCCTTGCCATGGTGGGCTTGATGGGCAAGTCGCCTGCCCAGCTTCCCGTCCGTCTCACCTGCACAGGCTACAGCAGTTTTGAGCCGGGAAACACACCTTCGTTCCAGTATGCGTATCATATCAGCTACGAGAAAGATGATGCCGGCAATATCAGTGTGGTCAACTATGCCGATGGCCTGGGCTTCACCACCACCATGGAATATTTGTATGAATAGCACTTATGGCTTGCACTCACGTCTGAGTATCATCAGGTTGCGGGTGTAAGCCACTATGCCAAACGACTGTCCTACGATGAGCACAGCATTTTGTAATATATGTTTCAGCTATTACCAATAAATAGTTCTTCTTTAGCTATGAAAACGATGTTTTTGATGTTGTATTACATTTATTTCAGAAAAAATTGTTATTTTTGCAATCATTTAATGACAAAAAGACAAATGGGCAATGCATATTGTCTTATACTGAGAACAACCTTATTATCATTTAAAGAACGCCTATGAGTGAAAACACTTCATTACAAGGGAAAAAATTTTACTTGAAAGACGTGTCGTTCATCAATCTGATGACCCACCGTGTTTTCAATGTCTTGATAGTGGCTAACCCCTATGATGCCTTCATGCTGGAAGACGACGGACGAGTTGACGAAAAGATTTTCAACGAATATACCGATTTGGGTTTGCGCTATCCGCCTACTTTCACACAGGTAAGCACCACAGAAGAAGCCGCTGAGGTGCTGGCCACCACCAGTATAGACCTGGTGATGTGTATGCCCGGCAATGCCGACAATGATGCTTTTACGGTGGCCCATGCGATTAAGCGCAAGTTTCCCGATATCCCCTGTGTGGTGCTTACTCCATTCTCGCATGGCATCACACGCCGCATGGTCAACGAAGACCTCTCCATCTTTGAATACGTGTTCTGCTGGTTGGGCAACACCAACCTGATACTCTCCATCATCAAACTGATTGAGGACAAGATGAATCTGGAGCACGACATCGAGGAGGCTGGCGTACAGATCATTCTGCTGGTGGAAGACAGCATCCGCTTCTATTCATCACTGCTGCCCACCCTATACAGCTACATTCTGGCCCAGAGCCAACGTTTCTCCACAGAGGCACTCAATCCCCACAATGCCGCTCTTCGTATGCGAGGAAGGCCCAAGGTGGTGCTGGCACGAAGCTACGAGGAAGCCATGGAGATCTACAACCGTTACCCTGACAATGTGATGGGTGTCATCTCCGACTGCCGCTTTCCCAAGGATGGAGAGAAGGACCCCGAGGCTGGTTTGAAACTATTGCGTGAAATCCGCAAGACCAATGCCTTCCTGCCACTCATCATGCAGAGCAGCGAGATTGAAAACAAGGCCAAGGCCGAGGCCGAACACTTCCGCTTCGTGGACAAAAACTCCAAAGCCATGAGCATTGACCTGCGCACGTTGATGGAAAAGCACATGGGATTTGGCGACTTTATCTTCCGTGATCCCAAGACCCATGCCGAGGTGGCACGCATACGCAGCCTGAAAGACCTGCAGGACAATATCTTCAAGATACCCTACGACTCGATGTCATACCACACATCGCGCAACCACATGAGTCGCTGGCTGTGTGCAAGGGCCATCTTCCCCGTGTCGGAATTTCTCAAACGCATTGCCTGGGACAAGTTGCAGGACGTCGATCTGTATCGGAAAATCATCTTTGAAGCCATCGTGCAGTACCGCCACATGAAAAACCTTGGTGTGGTAGCGGTGTTCGACCGTGGCAAGTACGACCGTTATGCCCACTTTGCACGTATTGGCGATGGCTCGCTCGGAGGTAAAGGCCGTGGTCTGGCATTCCTTGACAATATCATCAAGGCACATCCCGAAATCAATGAATATGAGGGCGTCAAGGTGTCTATCCCCAAAACGGTGGTGCTGTGCACCGATGTGTTCGACCAGTTCATGGACAGCAACAACCTGTATCCTATCGCGCTTAGCGATGCCTCTGACGAGGAAATCCTGAAACACTTCTTGCGTGCCCAGTTGCCCGACAAGTATATAGCCGACTTCTTCACTTTCTTCGAGGCCACCGACCGCCCCATTGCCATCCGCTCGTCAAGTTTGCTCGAAGACTCCCATTACCAGCCCTTTGCCGGTATCTATGCCACTTATATGATTCCCAACATCGACGACAAATACAAGATGTTGCAGATGCTTGCCGCTGCCATCAAGAGTGTCTATGCTTCGGTGTTCTACCGCGACTCCAAAGCCTATATGACGGCCACCCGCAATGTCATCGACCAGGAGAAGATGGCGGTCATCCTGCAGGAGGTGGTGGGCAAACAGTATGGCGACTACTATTATCCCAACATGAGCGGTGTGCTCCGCTCGCTGAACTTCTATCCCATCGGCAATGAAAAGACCGAGGAGGGTATTGCTGCCTTGGCGTTGGGACTGGGCAAGTATATCGTGGATGGTGGACAGACCCTGCGCGTCAGTCCGTATCACCCCAAGAAAGTGCTCCAGACCAGTGAGACACATATTGCCCTGAAGCAGACCCAGACACAATTCTATGCCCTCGACATGAAACATGTGGATGATGATTTCAAGGTGGACGACGGTTTCAATATTGCCCAACTGCCGGTGAAACAGGCTGATATCGACGGGTCTTTGCGTTTTATCGCCTCTACTTATGACCCGCGCGACGAGACCATGCGCGATGGCTTGTATGAAGGAGGCCGCAAGGTCATCACTTTCTGCAATGTGCTCAAGCATGGAGTGTTCCCCCTGCCCGAACTGATGCGCGATGCCATGAAGCTGGGAGCTGATGCCATGCGCCGACCTGTGGAGATCGAGTTTGCCTGCAACCTCAATGCCGACCGCACGGGCGAGTTTTATCTGCTGCAGATACGGCCTATTGTTGACAGCAAGCAAGTGCTTGATGAAGATTTGAACGCTGTGTCGGATGACAGATGTCTGTTGCGCTCACACAACTCTTTGGGCCACGGCATCAGCGAAGACATCACCGATGTGGTATATGTCAAGACAGATGAGTATTTTACCGGGGCCAACAATCCGCGCATTGCCGTAGAGGTGGAGCGCCTGAACCGTCAGTTCCTTGAAGAGAACAGGAATTATATTCTTATAGGTCCCGGACGCTGGGGGTCGAGCGACTCTTGGCTGGCGAATGCCCACTGGGCCGCCAAGGCGGATAAGGCGGCGGCGGCAATAACTGTTCTAATTTTATGCATTGGGCATGAAAAACTTTTGCGGGAGATCTTTTCGGCAAAGGAAGCGGTTTCGCGCAGGAATTTAAAAAGCGGAGCGCTGGCGGCGCGTCTGTCGTGGGCAGGGCTGATGCGTGTTTCCATATTATTAAATGCTTTGGACGGCGAGCGTTCCGCTCCTGCCTTCAAAGGGGAGCATTTTCACGTCGC
>SFEK01000165.1 GCA_004557285.1 Bacteroidales bacterium
CCTTGTCTTGAATCCTTGATTGGTTTTCTTGCGAGAGTCACTGAATATTATCGACGAGACCACTGCAACGACCAACGCAAAGGCAGCAATGCCGAGAAACGACACGTGCAGTCCGTAATGTTTACCTATGAATCCTATGATGACGGGCCCCACGAGAATGCCCGAATAGCCAAGGGCATTGATGAAACTGATGATGTGGTGCACGGCCATACCCTTGATTCTCGCCGCAAAGGAAACCAGTTGGGGCACAATGTTGGCAGCACCACAGCCCACCATGGCAAAGCCGGCAACAGCTCCAAAGGCACTGTCGACCAGCACGACAACAATAAAACCAACTGCCACGAGCAAAGCGCCAATGCTCACCACCTGCCGTTGACCAAACCTGCTCACCACTTTGTCGCCACAGAGCCTCATCAGGGTCATTGAAACAGCGAAGGCCGTGTAGAAATATCCCGACAACGACACATCAACACCACGCTCCTGACTGACAAACAAGGCCGACCATCCCATCACTGCGCCTTCGGAGGCATACATGATGAAACAGAGCAATCCGACGACAATGACCTTGGTAGGGATAAACAACCTGCCATGTTGTGACCGCTCTTCAGACACATCTGTTGCAAAATCTTCTTTTGACAACAAATCTCTGCAGCCGAACGCCATGGCAAGCAATGTCGACAACGTGCAAATGACAACAGCCCAAGCGGGAATGATGCCCAAGGTGAACAACACGCTCATCGCTCCGGCACCAATCAGTGTGCCCAGCGAATAGCCTCCATGGAAGCCCGACATGAGACTGCGCTTCATCTTGCGCTCAATGGCAACACCATTCATATTTGAAGCGACATCAATGGCAATAGTACAGGCTCCGAAAACCACAAGCATCAGGCCTGTCAGCCAAACATTGAGCAGCATACCAATGGCCAGCAATGCAAAGGCCATAAGCAGCCCCGACACATACACCACTTTTTTGGCACCAAAACGATTGACAAGAAAACCCGAAAACGGAAGGGCACAGAAAGAGCCTACCCCACTGCACAGCATGAGCATACCAAGAGAAGCCTCGTCCATGGCAAAAGCACTCTTGACATAGGGTACAAGCGGAGCCCATGATGCTTCAAGAAAACCGATAATCATAAAGGCCACACGATTGGCCGTAAGCAGATTCTTGTGTTGATGATGTAACATAATCATATCCTAAAAACAATATAAAAAAACTGGAGATGACGCAGCTTTGCTATAAGCCGTCAATCTAAATATTCGGTATTGTCGGCAATGCCGGCATAGGCAAGGGCTTCCTTGCGCTCCACGCAGGTGCCACACTTTCCGCAATGCTTGTCGAGCCCCTTGTAGCAGCTCCACGTTTCGGCATAGTCGATGCCCAGACGCTTGCCGATGAGGGCAATCTCGCCTTTGGTGATGTTGGTATAGGGTGCAAGGATTTCGATGCCCGGCCAGGTGCCCGACTTGGTGGCCAGGCTCATGCTCTGGATAAACTCTTGGCGGCAGTCGGGATAAATGGTGTGGTCGCCCCCATGATTGGCTATCATGACATACTGCAAACCCCGGCTCTCTGCCATGCCTGCGGCAATGGACAGCATGATGCCGTTGCGGAACGGCACTACGGTGGATTTCATGTTGTCGGCGGCATAATGCCCTTCGGGAATGGCATCGGCACCGGCGAGCAGCGAACTCTTGAAATACTGCGCCATGAAATCGAGACGTATCACGATATGGGGTATGCCCAACCGCTGGCAATGCATACGGGCGAAGGCTATCTCACGGTCGTTGTGATTGCTGCCGTAATGAAATGATATGCCCAAGGCGATGCGTGGGCACATGTCGTAAAGGAGGGTGATGCTGTCCATGCCTCCGCTGACGATGATTGCTGAATCCTTTTCCATCTGTAGTGTCTGTTGTATTGTTGATATGCCGCAATGGCACCGCAAAGGTATAAAGTTTTCCACTGATACACAAACAAACCACTAATAATTGCAATATTGATATGGCAAACGAATACACAAGGCATCTAAAAATGTAAAAAAAATCAGACAAATCGCAATAATGTCAGTATAAATGACTAACTTTGCCAACGCCAAGAGAGAAAAGCTTTAGGCATACAGGAAACATTCATTTTTTTAATAAAAAAGGTATATATGAAAATTGACAATTTTAATTTTGCAGGTAAAAAGGCCATTGTACGTGTTGACTTCAACGTGCCACTGGATGAGAATGGAAATGTAACCGACGACACCCGCATACGAGGTGCCTTACCCACACTGAAGAAAATCATTGCTGACGGCGGAAGCGTCATCATGATGAGCCACATGGGCAAGCCCAAGGGAAAAGTCAATCCCAAGATGTCGCTCAGCCAGATTGTAGGCAAAGTGCAGGAGCGTTTGGGCGTTGAAGTGAAATTTGCCGCTGACTGTGCCAATGCTGATGCCGAAGTGGCAGCACTGAAACCAGGAGAGGCTCTGTTGCTGGAAAACCTCCGCTTCTATCCTGAGGAAGAAGGCAAGCCTGTGGGCATTGACAAAGAAGACCCTGAATATAAGACAGCCAAGGAGAACATGAAAGCCAGCCAGAAAGAGTTTGCCAAAAAATTGGCCTCTTATGCTGACTGCTATGTGATGGACGCCTTCGGAACCGCTCACCGCAAACATGCTTCTACTGCTGTAATCGACGAATATTTCGACAAGGACAGCAAGATGCTGGGCTACCTCATGGAGAAAGAGGTGACCGCTGTTGACAACGTGCTGAGCAACATCAAACGTCCATTCACCGCCATCATGGGTGGTTCAAAGGTTTCTACCAAAATCGGTATCATCGAGAACCTGCTGGGCAAAGTGGACAACCTGATTCTCTGTGGCGGTATGACCTATACCTTTGCCAAAGCCCAAGGAGGAAAGATTGGCAACTCCATCTGCGAGGACGACAAACTGGATGTGGCGCTCGATGTGATCAAGAAGGCCAAGGAGAACAATGTGAACCTGGTATTGGGCACCGACTGCGTGGCTGCTGACAAGTTTGCCAACGATGCCAACACCCAGGTGTGTGCTTCGAATGACATTCCTGAAGGTTGGGAAGGTTTGGATGCAGGTCCTCAGACAAGAGAAGCATTCCGCGAGGCCATCAAAGATGCCAAGACCATTCTGTGGAACGGTCCTGCCGGCGTATTTGAGTTTGACAACTTCATCGGTGGTTCTAAAGCCATTGCCGATGCCATTGCCGAAGCTACTGCCAACGGCGCATTCTCGCTCATCGGCGGCGGCGACTCTGTGGCCTGCATCAACAAGTTTGGCATGGCCGACAAGGTGTCTTACATCTCTACCGGCGGCGGTGCCCTGCTCGAAGCTATCGAGGGCAAAGACCTGCCTGGTGTGTCAGCCATCAACAAATAATGCCGTGACTGACCATCAAAGATAAAAATTTTTCATGAATATTGTTTGAGGGGGTAAAGGGGCTTCATGTCTTTTTACCCCTTCTTACATCATCTTCAACATGACGAATACGCAAAAAATACTCCTCTTGCTCTTGACTGGCATGCTGCTGATGCCTGTTCAAGGCACATCGACCAACAACCGTCAGACAACAGCCCAGACTGTCACGGCATGGAAAGCCGGAGAACGACTGAGCGAAGAAACCGTAAGACAGATGGGTATCGACCGCCTGTTTGTCGTCGAAGCCATCAGCGATAAAACCTTTCAGCGCATGGTTGGCAAATCATATAAAAAAAACTGCACCGTGCCGCGCTCATCGCTGAGATATCTGAAAGTGGTTCACCGCAACCTGAAGGGAGAGACAGTCGTGGGCGAACTGGTTTGCCACAAGCGTATAGCCCATGACTTGATAGCCATATTCAAGGCCTTGTACCAAGCCTCCTACCCTATTGAACGCATGGTGCTGGTGGATGACTATAATGCCGACGACGAGCAGTCAATGCTGCACAACAACACATCGTGCTTCAACTTCCGAAAGGTGGCAGGCAGCAAGGTGCTGTCGGCCCACAGCAAAGGCATGGCCATTGATATCAATCCGCTCTACAACCCTTGTGTGAGAAAGAATGCGCAGGGGCAGGTGATCGTACAACCTGAAGCCGGAAAGAAATATGCCGACCGCAACAAAAGGTTTGACTACAAGATTTCCCCCAACGATCTCTGCCACAAGCTCTTTGTGCAGCATGGTTTCGTGTGGGGCGGCAGCTGGAAACGGGTGAAGGACTACCAGCACTTTGAAAAGCCTGAATAGCCGGGTTGTTACAACAAATCGAGTAGGTCGGGAAACGAAAGTTTTCTGACCTACTTTCGTTTCCGTTCCTCTCACACCACCGTACGTGCCGTTCGGCATACGGCGGTTTAATTTG
>SFEK01000023.1 GCA_004557285.1 Bacteroidales bacterium
ATCAATAAGTATTATGGAAAAAAGTGTATTACAGGAAGCACGCATCCATTATCTTCCGCAGCTGCCCAAAGGTTTGCAGGGCAATGTGAAGGTGAAGGAAGGTGCTCCAACACAAAGCGTGGATAACCAGGAAGAAATCAAGAAACTCTTTCCCAATACCTATGGCATGCCCATGGTGGAATTTGTACCGAGCGAGGTTGCGTTGGAAAAGAAAATGAATGTGGGTGTCATCCTCAGCGGTGGACAGGCTCCCGGCGGACACAACGTGATTACTGGACTGTTTGACGCCGTGAAGCGACTGAACCCCGAGAACAAACTCTATGGTTTCATCCTTGGCCCCGGCGGTTTGGTGAACCATAACTATATGGAACTGACTGAGGAAATCGTTGATGAATACCGCAACATGGGCGGATTCGACATGATTGGATCAGGACGTACTAAACTGGAGAAGGAAGACCAGTTTGAAAAGGGTCTTGAAATCATCAGGAAACTCGACATCAACGCCATTGTCATCATCGGCGGCGACGACTCGAACACCAATGCCTGTGTGCTGGCTGAATATTACGCTGCCAAAAATTATGGCGTACAGGTTATCGGATGCCCGAAGACCATTGATGGCGACCTGAAGAACGAGCAGATTGAAACATCGTTCGGATTTGACACCGCCACCAAAACTTATTCGGAACTGATTGGAAACATTGAGGGCGACTGCAACTCGGCCCGCAAATACTGGCACTTCGTGAAACTGATGGGTCGCTCGGCCAGCCACATTGCCTTGGAGTGTGCCCTGCAATGCCAGCCCAACATCTGTCTCGTGTCGGAGGAGGTGAAGGCCAAGAACATGACACTGAACCAGATTGTGGATGAGCTTTGTGAGGTGATTGCCTGGCGTGCATCACATGGCATGAACTATGGCGTGGCTTTGGTGCCCGAAGGTCTTATCGAGTTTATCCCCTCTATCGGCAAACTGATTGAAGAACTGAACGACCTGCTGGCCAACCACGGCAGCGAATACATGGGGCTCGACGATGAGGCTCAGCGTGCATATGTGCTGGCTCACCTGAGCGATGAAAACAAGCAGACTTTTGCCACATTGCCCGCCGACGTGGCTCACCAACTGTCGCTGGAAAGAGACCCACACGGAAATGTGCAGGTATCGCTCATCGAAACCGAAAAACTGCTTTCTGACATGTGTGACGCTCGTTTGGCTGAATGGGCCAAAGAGGGAAAATACACCGGCAAGTTTGCCGCCCAGCACCACTTCTTCGGCTATGAGGGACGTTGCGCCATGCCGTCGAACTTTGATGCCAACTATTGCTATGCCCTGGGCACCAGCGCTGCCATGCTGATTGCCAACGACAAGACAGGATATATGGCCATCGTGAAGAATACCACCAAACCTACCGACGAGTGGACAGCAGGCGGTGTGCCCATCACCATGATGATGAATATGGAGCGCCGCAACGGCGAGATGAAACCCGTGATCCGCAAGGCACTGGTTGACCTCAACGGCAAGCCTTTCAAGACATTGGTGGAACACCGTGAATCATGGGCCAAGGACACTTGCTTCATCAATCCCGGTCCGATACAGTATTTCGGTCCAACCGAAATCTGCAACAGCACTACAAAAACACTTGCTCTGGAAAATGAGTAATTGATATCCTTATATGCCAGGATAGCAGGGGCCGTGGCCTGATGCTTTCCTGGCATTTTTATGCCATCACCTCGTCATGACATCACGCAAGAACACATACAAACGACAGAGAAAACCACAGACAAGGGGCAGTAAACGCCGCAACGGCAGGCCAAAGACCTTTCTTGGACAACTGCTGGGCCGCTATCCCCGATGGGCATGGTGGACAGGAGGAATGGCCGTGGTGGCGGTGTATGTGTTTTTGTTTTATTATTTTTTCGTAGGTCCGTTCGGTTTCAGGTGGCGTGCGCTTTACGGCGACCAGAAATATCCTGAGGGCTATGAAATACGAGGCATCGACATCAGTCATTACCAGGGCGACATCGACTGGGACTTGCTGCAGAATGCCATGATTGAAAAATGCCCCCTGCGCTTTATCTTGATCAAGGCCACCGAAGGCACCACGCGTATCGACCCCAAGTTCAAGGACAATTTTGCACAGGCCCTGGAATATGGCTTCATCCGCGGGGCTTATCATTTTTACAGCACCAAGTCGGAGGCAAGAGAACAGGCTTATTTCTTCCTGAAACATGTACACCTGCAGGAAGGCGACCTGCCGCCGGTGCTTGATGTGGAACACAAACCCAAGAACAAGAGCGTGGAAGATTTTCAGCGAGACATCCTCACTTGGCTGCACATCGTGGAAGACAAATATCATGTGAAGCCGATTATCTATACCTATTATAAATTTAAGACGCTTTATCTCAACACCGAAGTGTTTGACGACTATCCATATTGGATAGCCCATTATTATGTGGACAAGGTGGAATATGCCGGGGAATGGAAATTCTGGCAGCACACGGATGCAGGGCGATTGCCGGGCATCAAGGGCTATGTGGATTTCAATATCTACAACGGCAGTTACTACGACCTGAAGAAACTCACCATACATTGAGTTTGAGGGGGATGCTGCCCCTATAGATACCAGAGCAGCAGACCGGCAACGGCGATGTATTCTGCACCGCGGTTCACCCTGATGGCGGTGTGCATGTCGGTGATGGTCAGCGGTCGGTCGTTGTCGCCGATGTAGGGTTTGTCAAACCATTCGCCAAAATATTGGTGTGGACCGCCAAAGCGGCAGTTGAGTATGCCTGCCAATGCGGCTTCGGGCCAACCGCTGTTAGGACTGGCATGGCACTTGCCGTATCTGAGGACAAAGGGCATCAAACCAAGCCGGCCGGCCGACAAAAGCATCAGCAGGGCGGTGAGTCGTGCAGGCAGATAATTGGCCGCGTCGTCGATGCGGGCTGCCACCATGCCAAACCGCAGATATCGGGGAGAATGATAGGCTATCATCGAATCGAGCGTGTTGACCATCTTGTAGCCCAGCATGGCCGGTACGCCACCCACAGCCAACCAAAACAGAGGGGCTATGACTCCGTCGCTCAGGTTTTCGGCCAGTGTCTCCAATGCCGCTTTCTGCACCTCATCGGCAGTAAGGGCTGTGGTGTCTCTGCCCACGATGCGCGACACCTGTCGGCGACCGTCATCCAGCGAGCGTTCAAGGGCGATGAAAACTTCTTTTACTTCTCTTGCCAACGTGGTGCCTGACAGGCAATAGAAAATGAACAGGGCTCTGAGCATCATGCCTGCCAAGGGATGAATATGGTCGGCCAGATGCAGCAAGAGCCATGAAATGCCAACGGTGGATGCCGTGAGAACGATGGCCAGACATGCGCCCTTGGTGCGCCGCCACGATCCACGGTTGAGCCAGTGTTCGCCTGCGGCAATACATCGGCCAAAGAACACAATAGGGTGGGGCAAGCGTGATGGATCGCCTAAAAGGCGGTCGAGCAACCATCCAACAAACAGGGCTAAAGTGTTGTATATCATGTGGGTATTTTTTTATCGTTGATCTTGATGATGGAGATGTTTCGCTTGGTCCAAAAAGCGCTTGATGGCAGCTGCCAGACAGTCGTTTTCGTGGGGCAACTGTGCTGCGATGCGGAAATGATGGGGAGTGAGTGTCTTGAAATTGGAGGCGTCGCGGATGAGTATTCCCTCGTGGGTGGCAAGATGGGTCTTGAGTTGTGCCGCCGTGTGCGTGGCAATGTGGCAGAGCATGAAATTGGTCGAGGTGGGCTGCACGCTGATGTGGGGTAGGGCGAGCAGCATGGTGCGCAGGCGTTGTGCCTCGGCGAGATAGGATTTCAGGTGGGGTATGGCGTGGAATTGGTGGTCGAGGATATAATGCCCTGCAGCAATAGCCAGGGCGTTGACCGTCCACGGGCGCAGTCGGCCGCGGATGAGGTTGGCCAGCGGGGCGGCGGCCACGACGTAGCCCAGACGCAAACCGGGAATGGCGCACGACTTGGTCATCGAGTGGATGGAGATGACATTGCCCATGGCCACCACCTTGCGGGCATCCAATGATGGCATCGAGGTGCAGTGGGCATAGGATTGGTCGATAATCATCAGACGATAGGTTTGGGCCAATGTCTCAAGCACCGCTATGGGCAAGGCATTACCTGTGGGATTGTTGGGATGGCATAACCACAGGGCATGTGGATTGGGTCGCTGCCACTGATTGTTACAGGAGCATTGGGCCACATCAGCCTCAGTGAGCCAGCTGACCGGCAGTTGTGCGGCATGGCAGGCATCTTCGTATTCGGCAAAGGTGGGCTGCATGATATGGTGTGCTTCCATGGGCAGGTTTCGGCAGGCCTCGGCGATGGTGTAGATGGCATCCACGGCACCGTTGGTCACCACCACCTCGTCGGGGTTGACATGGCAGTTGTGGGCAATCTTGGTCTCCAACGAACGAGCCTCTGGTTCGGGATAATGGGCTATGACATCGAGGTGAGCCTCCAAATGGGCCTTGATGGGGCTGATGTCGGCATGGGCAAAGATGTTTGAACTGAAGTTCATGCTGATATCGCCATGCAGGTGCAGGTCGTCTCCGTGTCCGTCAATCATCGTTCAATATTTGATATACCAGCTGCATGTTGACATGATGCCTAACATGTGCGGCCAGACGGTTGTAATGGGTTTCTTTATACTGTCGGTAATCGGTGCTTGTAATGCTCTTGCCAAGCAGGAAGTTGCAGAAGTCGGCGTTGTCGAAGATGCCGTGCATGTAGGTGCCCATACATCGGCTGTTGAGCAGACATCCATCGGTGGTGCCGTCGGTCTTGGTGACAAGCGGCGTGATGTGGCATCCTTCTACAGGCCGGGTGATGCCGGTATGGATTTCGTAGCCGTGAAGCACCGTGGAGCATCCATCGATGGTGAATGCCGACTGGCAGGTGTGCTTGTCGTTGGTGAGCGTTGTGCTCACAGGAAGCAGTCCTAAACCGTCGATGTGGGTGAGCGTACCCTCGCTACATTCGGGGTCGGCAATGTGTTTGCCCATGAGTTGATAACCGCCACAGATGCCCACCACCTTGGTGTGGCCGTTGTCATAGGCTTGGCAAATGGCCTGGTCAAGACCGGTTTCTCTAAGGAAAAGCATGTCGTCGATGGTGGATTTGCTGCCGGGAATGATGATGATGTCGGCCTGTGCAAGCATTTGCTTGTCGGTGGTGTAGAACATGTTCAGACATGGGTTGATGTCGAGGGCGTCGAAATCGGTGAAATTGCTCATGTGGCGCAGTCGCACCACGGCGATGTTCACTTTGTCGGCCATCAGGCGACCTTGCATCTTGTCGGTCACCACGCTGTCTTCTTGTTCGATGCCGATGTCGTGGAGATAGGGCACCACACCGAGCACGGGCACGCCACAGAGGTGTTCGATCATCTGTCTGCCCTCGTCAAACAGGTGCAGGTCGCCCCTGAACTTGTTGATGATAATGCCCTTGATGCGGTTCTTGTCTTTGGGCGTCTGCAACATCATGCTGCCGTAAAGACAGGCAAAGATGCCGCCACGGTCGATGTCGCCCACCAGCACTACGGCAGCGTCGGCATGGTGTGCCATGGGCATGTTCACGATGTCGCGGTCGCGCAGGTTGAGCTCGGATATGCTGCCCGCTCCCTCCAGTACGATGGGGTTGTAGTGAGCGGCCAGACGGTCGAAGGCCTCGCACGCCTCACGGCGCAGATAATCCTTGCCCTGGCCTCTGAAATAGGCGTAGGCATCTTGGTTGCCAATGGGTTTGCCGTTGAGCACGACCTGCGAGGTGTGGTCTGACTGCGGTTTGAGAAGAATGGGATTCATGTCGGTGTGGCAAGGTATGCCGGCGGCTTCGGCCTGTACGGCCTGCGCACGCCCTATCTCCAGATTGTCGATGGTGGCAAACGAGTTGAGGGCCATGTTTTGTGCCTTGAAGGGGGCGGGCGTATAACCGTCTTGCCTGAATATGCGGCAGAATGCGGCGGCGATGACACTCTTGCCTACATCGCTTCCCGTTCCGGCAAACATGATGTTTCTTAGTGTTTTCATGGAATTATCGGCGTTTCAGAATGACATAGATGATGACGGGTGCGCCCACCACGGGGGTTACGGCATTGAGCGGAATGATGCCTTGTTCGCCGGGCAGCACGCAGATGACATTGCACAGCAGGGCCACTGCCACGCCCGAAAGGATGGTGGCGGGAATGAGCTGACGGTGGTTGTCTGTGGAGAGCATGAGGCGGGCGATGTGGGGTACGGCAAGACCGATGAACCCCACTGGACCGCAGAACGCTGTGGTGATGGCTGAGAGCAGACCTGTGATGGCGAGCAGCCAATGGCGCAGTCGGGTGGTGTTGATGCCCAGGTTCTCGGCATATTGTTCGCCAAGGAGCAGGGCGTTGAGCGGTTTGATGAGCAGCAGGGTGCCTGTGAGTCCGATGGCGGTTAGCAACGCAAACAGCGGTATCTGCTGCATCGACACACCACCGAAATTGCCCAGTCCCCAAATCATGTAGGAATGGACACCCTCTTCGGTAGCGAAGAAATTGAGCAACGAGATGGCCGACGACGAGATGTAGCCAATCATGATGCCGATGATGAGCAGCATGACAGAACTTCTGACCAATGTGGAGCACAGCAGCAGTACGGCCATCACAGCCATGGCTCCGGCAAACGCTGCCAGCAGCGTGGCCATGAAACCACTGATGGTGAGACTGCCTGCCGACAATGCGCCGCCCACATGGAGCATCACCAGGGCCACTCCCAGACTTGCACCGCTGTTGATGCCGAAGATGGAGGGGCCGGCAAGCGGATTGCGGAATGCCGTCTGCAACAGCAGTCCGCTGGCTGCCAATGCACCGCCGCAGAGGCAGGCGGTGATGGCTTGCGGCAATCGGGTCTGCAGGATGATGTATCGCCAACTCTCACGCTCCACCTCCTCGCCACGCAGGATGTGGATGATATCGCCGACGGGTATTGGCACCGCACCCAAGATGATGTTGAGGGCAAAGAGTACGACTATGGTGAGCGTGATGACGATGCAGAAGGTGGGGTATCTCATGTTATTGTCGTTTCATTTTCGTGAAATACACAGGCTGCCCAAGGTCGGTGATCTCGGGATGTGTGATGATGATGAAGTCGCGCAGCAGCAGGTCGGGATGAAACGGGGTATCTTCGTAGAACGTGCAACTGTTGGTGTCGCAACCATACACCTCGCCCGTGCTGAACGCCTTGAACTGGGCATAACCTTTGTTTTCTGACAGCAGGGCTGCCAGTGTGCCTTGACTCTGGCCTGCATACCTGACAAGCCACACATCGGCCTGTCCTGATTTTTCGAGCACCGTTTCAAAGGGCAGGGCAAGACTGCCGCTGCTCTTGTCGCCGGCAAAGGCATAGCCGGCATGGGCATCGGCAATGATGCTGCCGATGGTGCTTCCACCCGCAGGAACATACCACACGGCACTGGTCAACTTGTTCATGAGCAGGGTCTTGCCAAGTGGTGCTTCTTGAGCACGTCGTTTCAGCTGCATGTAGTTTTGCTCCACGGCGGCAAACATACTGTCGGCCTCGGCCTCGGCACCATAGAGCATGCCATAGAACTTCATCCATTCGGCGCGCCCTAAGGCTGATGTTTCCATGTAGTCGGCTGTCTCGATGATGGGATTGCCCCACTCGTCAAGTCGGCCATAGCCTCCGCTGTTCTGAAAGGGCGAAATGAGAATGGCATCGGCATCAATGTCGATGATTTTCTCCAAGGTGGGCGAGGTGCCGTTGCCACAGTCGGCAATGGTGCCCTTGCGGCATTGTTCGATAATCCACTCGTCGTTGACGTAGGGCAAATCGCATACACCCTTGATGCAGTCGCGCTTGCCTAAGGCCATCACCAGACTACTATGTACCGTGGTACACACCACCGTGCGTCGCAGCGGAGTGCGAACCACTGTGCCCTGTGGCAGTTGTCGGGGCAGCGGTTGGTCGGCAGGCACCAGTATGTAGGTGTGCAGGTTCTTGCCCTTGTTCCAGGGGTCGGCGATGGTTGCCACTGTGCAACTGTCGTGCTTCACCAGCTGCAGCAGACGGGCATATTTCAGTTTCAGGGTGTCGCCCGCTGATAACGGGGTGTTGCCGGCACCCCGGCCTTGGCATGAGCACAAGACTGCGAGTGTCGGCAACATCAACCAGGAGAGCAAACGCAAAGGCTTGCTCGGAAAAATTGTTTTCACGATGCTTTATCTTTAATCAAACACCTTGACTGTGCTGTAGTTAAAGGTGAAGGCTACAGGACCAACACCACCGTCAACACGACTTGCCAATTTGCCATCGGCATCGTAAACATTCACATAGCAGTTTTCACGGTAGTTGGCATAGCCTGTGTCGGGGTTCATGGTGTAGGATGCGATGAACACGTAACCGGTGACGGGGTCAACACCGATGGCGGCAGGGCTTGCCACATCATCGCCGGTGATGAATGTGCTGAGTGTGCCATTGTTTACATCAAACACCTGATAAGAGGGCACAACTGCAGGATAACTATAGGGAGCATTGACCGTATAAATCTTGGTGCCGCCGGTTGCCTTGCTCACGGCCATCATGGTGGCATCGGCCACCTTGCTCACTTCACCATTCTGTACCTTATATACACCTGCATCAAGCTGGTTCCAGTTGGCGTCATACTGACCGTAGTCGAGCACATAGAGGGCATCGCCTTCGGCATGGATGCTCACACAGTTGTGCAGCTTTTCGCTCTTGAATTCTGACACCCCTCCGGTTGACAGGTCGATGGTCGAGATGGAGGCGTTGCCCATGCCATAGTCAGAGTTGCACACAAAGAGCTTGTTGCCGTAGAGAGCCATGCCTTCGGGATAAGACCCCACCTGATAGGTGTTCTTGAGCGAATAATCGGTGGTGTCGATCACAGCCACATAGCCGTCGAACGTGCTGACATATACGCAACCGTTGCCTGAGATGACGTGGCGTGGCTGTTTACCCTTGTCCTCGCCCATGAGCTGTGTGGTGCTGATTTGCTTGAGCGACTTCATGTTGTTGCGGTCGGCCACCTCAACGGTGTTTTCGCCCGTAACCACGATATACAGTTTGCTGCCGTAGGTAATGGCATCGTTGGCCGTCATACCGATGGAGCGGTTGTTGGCTGTCTTGAACACATTGCCCTCGCTGGTCCAGCCGTTGGGGTTGATGTTGGTCACGCTGCCGTCGATGCCGCCACTCTTGTTGCCTGAGTTGATGAGCAACACGCCGTCGGTAATCATCACTTCTCGGCCTGAGCCGCCAGGGTTGTCGTCGTCATCGCTGCACGATGTGAAGGTTGCCAAACCCATGAGGGCAATGGCTGCCATGGAAAAAATCTTTTTCATAATTTTTTTTGTTTTTTATTGATATTGATTGTTGATACTGTTCTTTTATATTTTCACATTCACCGTCAGTTGGTAGCTGCGTCCCGGCATGGGATAATGTGACACGATTTCGTATTGCTTGTCGAGCAGGTTCTTGATGTCGCCCCTCAACTCGAAACTGGTGTTGTGCCATCGGAAACTGCGATAGGCGGTGATGCCCATCTCTCCATATCCTGCCACCTTGGTGCCTGCATAGTGCTCGTTGTTGGCATAGCGACTGCTCATGGCGTGGCCGTGCAGCGTGAGGTTGACCCAGGGATTTTCGTAACACAAGGCTCCACTGCATTGATGCTCAGGGGTGTAGGCCAACTGGAGGTTGTAATAGGGCGATGAGGGATTGGTGCGGTTGCGGGCTTGCTGCCAACTGTAACTGGCGTTGAGCAGCAGTCGATGACCGTGGCCCAGTTCTTGGGTGATGTCTGCGGTGCACTCCACGCCCTTGGTGCGCACCTTACCCACATTGATGTTGGTCCACACGAACATGTTGTAGGGCACGGCCACGATTTTGTCGGTCACATGGTTGATGTAGGCATCGGCGGTCAACCGCAAGGTGCAGGTCTTGTTGAACTGTCGGCGATAGGCCAGTCCCACGTTGTATTGGTCGGTGTTCTCGGGCTTCAGGTCGGTGCTGCCGTAGTGGAAGAAATACGACTCGTTGAAGGTTGGAGCACGGAAGATGTTCTTGTAGGAAGCCCTGAAATAGAGGTCTTCGTGGGGCAACAGGCGATAGGAGAGCGAAACCGATGGTGACAGTCTGCGCATGTTGCTTGCTCCAGGACCGTCTTGGGCATCGTTGAGATAGAGGGAATACAGCAGTCGCGTGGTGAGGGTGAGCCTCTTGCCGGTGTATTTGGCAGTGAGCGACTGCAACACCGTGTGCCTGAAGGGTCTGGTTTCGGTGGAAAGGTCGCTGCTCAGATTGTTGAAACTATAATCGGCCGAATAATCCACCGCCACTTCTTGGCAGGGAGTGAAGAGCAGGCAGGCAGAGGTGTATGCCTCACGCTGGATATAGGTGGCATCGTTGATGCCTCCCTTGTAATTTCCGTCGGTATAATCCGTTGATGCCCAGTTGAATTTGCCATTCAACTTCAACGAAAGGTTATGGCCGTTCCAAGTGCGGTAACGCAGTTGGGCAAAGGCATTGCGGTCGTGCAGTTGTTCATTGCTGATATTGGTGTAATACCTCACGATGCCCGGCAACTGGCGGTCGTTGTCGTAATAATAGACCTTGCCCTCAAGCACACTTCGGGCTCCGGCTTTCCATGCCAATGCAGCTTCGCCGTGTGCCGAGTTCATGCGACTGTTGGTGCGGTGCTCTTTTTTTGTGGCCACACCGTTGCTCAGAATGAAGGGATAATCGTTTTCGGCATACAGATATTCGCCGGAAAGCGTAATGGCCAATCGGCGGTTGACGCTCTGCGTGTAACGCAGGTAAGGACTGGTATATCCGAATGAACCCACCTTGAGTTGTGCCGTGAGGTGTGGCTTGAGATCGAAACCAGGCACGGGAATGGTGTTGATGTTGAGCGTGGCGGCATAGGCAGCGTTGCGTGCCGGGATGAAGATGTCGTCGTTGTCGCCTACGATCAGCGCAATGTTATCTACATTGTCCAACGAATATCTTGACACGTCGATCTCGCCGCTCTGACATTCGCTCAGCATGATGCCGTCGTAGCTCACGCCGGTGTGCCGGGCACCAAAACCTCTCACAGAAACGGTCTTCATGCCGCCTGCACCGCCATAATCGCGCAGCGTGATGCCGGGCATGCGATGCAGGGCATCAGCAATGTCGGTAATGCCCATGCGCAACACCTGGTCTTGCGAGATGATATGCTTCGGTGCCGTTGACGTCACGCTGTTGTGCTGCCTGTGGCGGTCGTTTACCGTCACTCCGGGCAACACGTGGGGCGAGTCGATGCTGTCGTTGCGTTGTGCCTGTGCAGGGTGATGCACGGCTATCGCGGTGGCCAAGGCCACAGAAATGATAAATGTTCTTGCCAATGCTACATTTCTTAATACACATCCTTCCTCGAGGGCGCATGATTAAACATAAAAACTGTTGGCAGGTCTTCTGACTTTGCTGTTCCAAAGCGAAAAGCCTTCCCGACATCTCCAATTTGGGCCAATGTCAGTGGCATGTTGTTTCGCCTTATCAACGACAGCTTACAGCAGCGGGACTGTACAGGACTTTCACCTGTTTCCCTTTTAATCAATGATAGATTGAACCTAACAGCGCTGCAAAGGTAAGCAAAGTATTTGAAATGGGAAAATAAATCGGGACAAAAAATCAAATGGGGTAAAAAATATATGCAGGCAAGGAATTTCATCCAATGCCTGCATGTATTGAAGGGTGTTTCATTAATAATCCTCATCGTCGGCCACATCTTCTGCCGAGAGCTCCAGATCTTCGGGGTCTTCCTCGATGGTGGTGCGGTAGCTTTCTTCGGTCAGGCGGTCTTCGTCAAAGGTGTCATCGTCGTCGTCCATGCTATACCTGTCGTCGGTTTCGGGCAGGTCTTCCTCGTCATCGTCATCCGGGTCGAAACTCTTCGACTCGTTGTATTTCAGGCGTGGCTTCTCAGCTTCCGGTTTCAGTTTGGCGAATATGGCCTCCACCCATGTGCCCTTGGGAATTTCGAGCACGGCAAATCCGTCATCCACTTTCTTTTCATACATGCCGCCCGGTTTGTGCAGACGGTCTTTGGGCAGGGTAGTGGTGCTGATGTCGAAACCGCTCTGTATGATGTCCTGGATGCTCTGGGAAAGCGAGTCCCAACCGCCGCCGAAGTTGCGCTCGATCACTTCCATGAGTTTTTCGGCCGAAATGTGGCGTATGTTCTCATAGGTGAGGTCGGTTACTCTCATGATGGGGCGCTTCTTGATGGCAAGTTTCAGATTCTTGGTCTCGTCGAGTCGCATGCAGCCCACCTGAAATCCACGGGCTTCGTATTTCTTGATGACCTCCTGCCTGTCGATTTTCACTTCCTCCACCTCGAATGCACTCTTGATGATGTCTATATAATGCTTCAGATTGTCTTTGGTGTCAGAGTCTTTCTCGGCTGCCTCCAACATCCTGAAGACGTCGTTCTCCTGAATGTCCCAGACACTGGTTTTACTGATTGTTTTCAATGTCAGTGATTTCTTGTCAATATTTCTCATGTTGTTTATTGGTAATTTTCTAAATGATATGATGTGTAGTTCTTGTTTCGTCAATCCTTACAGTTCAAATGCGTCTCTGTCGTTGAGCACGGGGAATTTTTCTCTGAACGCTTGGAGCCTTGCCATGTCGATGTCTGCCGTGATCGTCTGTACCTTGTCGGTTTCGGCTTCTGCCATCACGCGCCCGTAGGGGTCGATGATGGCGCTGCTTCCACCGTATTGGCATGTTGGGTCAATGCCTGTGCGGTTGGCGGCAATCACATAGCATTGGTTCTCTATGGCTCGTGCACGTGTAAGTGTCTGCCAGGCGTTCAGACGGCTTTCCGGCCAGTTGGCCACCAGGATGATGGCATCATAGTCGCCTGTATTGCGCATCCACACTGGAAACCTGAGGTCGTAACAGGTCTGGAGCAAAAATCTCACGCCCTTGTATTGTGCCACGATGCGCTTGTTGCCTGCCGAATAACAGCGGTCTTCGCCGCCGTAGGTGAACAGATGATGCTTGTCGTAACAGTAGAACGACCCGTCGGGCAGCACGAAATACTGCCTGTTGACATATTTTTTCTCATGGGTAAACACCGAGAGACTTCCGCAGATGGCACATTGACGTTCGCCGGCTGTGGTCTTCATCCATTGCAGCGAGGAATCGCTGGTGTAATCCTCTGCGATGTTTTCGGGCGAGGTGACAAAACCTGTGGCCCACATCTCGGGGAGAACATACAATTCGCTCTTTTCTGCCGTGTCGAGCAGTTTATGCACGTCTTCCTGATTGCTGATTGGCTGTGCCCATTGGGTATCTGTTTGTAATACAGTGACTTTCACTCGTTTTGCGGTTTAATTGTTGTTATTGCTCGTTGCAAAAGTAATATATTATATTTTATCCGCAAGTTTTTCTGCCGTTTTTTTTGCATAAATGCGATATATTTTCTACTTTTGCATGGATTATGGCAAAACCATTAGCAGAAAGATTAAGACCAAGGACGCTTGACGAGTACATCGGTCAGCAGCACCTTGTGGGTAAAAACGCCGTCTTGCGCAACATGCTCGAGTCGGGGCGTGTTTCTTCATTTATATTATGGGGGCCACCCGGTGTGGGCAAAACCACGCTCGCCCTCATCGTGGCCAACCAGCTGAAAGTGCCCTTCTATACGCTCAGCGCCGTGTCGAGTGGCGTGAAAGATGTGCGTGAGGTGCTCGACAAGGCAAAACATTCGGGGTTCTTCAACAGCCGGAGCCCCATCCTATTCATCGACGAGATTCACCGGTTCAGCAAAAACCAGCAGGATTCTCTCCTTGCTGCCGTTGAGCAGGGTGTGGTGACGCTCATTGGCGCCACCACCGAAAATCCCTCGTTTGAGGTTATCCGGCCATTGCTCTCACGCTGCCAACTGTATGTGCTGAAATCGTTGGAAAAAGACGACCTGCTGCAACTGCTGCACAGGGCATTGACCGAAGATGTGGAACTGAAACAGCGCAACATTGCCGTGAAAGAAAATGAGGCCTTGTTGCGCTACAGCGGTGGCGACGCCCGAAAACTGCTCAACATCCTCGACCTGGTGGTTGGTTCGTTTGCCGAAGGCGACATCGAAATCACCAACGACTTGGTGACTTCCTGTCTCCAACAGAATCCATTGGCCTATGACAAGGGGGGAGAGATGCACTACGACATTATCTCTGCCTTCATCAAAAGCATAAGAGGCTCCGACCCAGATGCTGCCCTCTATTGGCTGGCAAGGATGATCGAGGGTGGCGAAGATCCTAAATTCATCGCCCGTCGGTTGGTAATCAGCGCGGCTGAAGACATCGGACTGGCCAACCCCAATGCCCTGCTGCTGGCCAATGCCGCCTTTGATGCCGTGAACAAGATAGGATGGCCCGAAGGGCGCATACCCCTTGCCGAAGCCACGGTGTATCTTGCCACAAGCCCAAAGAGCAATTCAGCCTATTTGGCCATCGACCAGGCCTTGCAACTGGTGAGGAACACCGGCAACCAACCCGTGCCGCTGCATTTGCGCAATGCCCCCACCAAACTCATGGCTGACCTTGGCTATCACGACGGCTATCGCTATGCTCACGACTATCCGGGCAACTTCGTGCAGCAGCAATATATGCCCGACGCTCTGGCTTCCAAGCGCATCTGGCATGCACAACATTCTCCCTCTGAAGAAAAATCCTATCAAAGGATGCTGGCCTGCTGGGGTGAACGTTTCAAGGATTGACAACTGTAATAATTGTAATACCTGTAATTGAAAGAATCCCGAGCGAATCCCGAGCGAATCCCGAGGGATGGCTGCGTAAGAAAATGTCAGCTGTAACATAATATTATCATATAAATCTTGTGCAGAACGCAAAAATAACGTAACTTTGCAAGAAAATAATCAAAAGATACAACGATGAAGATAATTGTTTTAGACGGATATAGTGTCAATCCCGGCGACTTGTCGTGGAAAGCACTTCAGGCGCTGGGCGAGGTGACCGTGTATGAGCGTACCGCTGCCCACGAGGTGCCGGCCAGAGCAGAAGGTGCACAAATGCTGCTCACCAACAAGGTGGTCATTGACAGGCCACTGATGGAACAACTGCCTCAACTGAAATATATTGGCGTGTTGGCCACGGGTTACAATGTGGTGGATATCGAAGCGGCCAAAAGCCGAGGTATTACCGTAACCAATATTCCTGCCTACAGCACCGACAGCGTGGTGCAGATGACCTTTGCCCACTTGCTCAACATCATGACACGGGTGTCGCACTATGCCACAGCCAACAGAAACGGCAAATGGTGCGAGAGCAAGGATTTCTGCTATTGGGACACTCCTCTCAACGAGTTGTCGGGCAAGACTCTCGGTGTGGTGGGTCTTGGACACATCGGCTACAAAGTGGCCTGTATCGCACGGGATTTCGGCATGGATGTGTTTGCCTGCACCAGCAAAAATTCTGCCGACCTGCCTGAAGGTATCCAGAAAACCACCCTTGACGGTCTTTTCGGCATCAGCGATGTCATCACCCTGCATTGTCCGCTGACGGACAACACCCGTGAGATGATCAATAAGGAAACCCTTGCCAAGATGAAGCAAGGAGCAATACTCATCAACACCGGCCGAGGACCTCTGGTCAACGAACAGGATGTGGCTGATGCGCTGAAAAGCGGACAACTTGCTGCCTATGGCGCTGATGTCATGAGTCAGGAACCTCCTGCCAAAGACAATCCGCTGCTTGCCTTGTCCAACGCCTTCATCACTCCACATATCGCATGGGCCACCTATGAGGCGCGTACACGGCTTATGCGGATAGCCGCAGATAACGTGAAGGCATTTATCGAGGGTAATCCACAAAACGTGGTGAGCCGATGATAACATTTGTTTCGGTCATCGAGTTTTTGGGAACATTGGCTTTTGCCATTTCAGGCATCAGATGGGCTGCCTATAAGAAATTCGACTGGTTTGGAGGTTATGTAGTGGGGTTGGCCACCGCTATTGGAGGAGGCACGATAAGAGATGTGATGCTCGGTGTGCCGCCGTTCTGGATGACCAATTCCATATATATAATATGTACAGGAGCGGCATTGGCAATAGCTATACGCTTCAAGAAAGTGTTGTTTCATTTTTCCAACACCTGGTTCTTGTTCGACACACTGGGACTGGGTCTATTTACCGTAGCGGGCATCGAAAAGACACTCAATGCCGGATATCCGCTTTGGGTGGCCATCATCATGGGCACCATCACAGGAGCGGCAGGCGGCGTGATGCGCGACGTGTTCATCAACGAGGTGCCGCTCATCTTCCGCAAGGAGATTTATGCCATGGCATGTATATTGGGTGGAGTGGCCTACAAGGTGTGCCAATGGATGGGGTGCGGCATCGAAGTGACGGCCATCGTGAGTTTTGCCACGGTGGTGTTTATTCGCCTCATGGCAGTGAAATACCATATCTCGCTGCCGCATCTCGACAACGGCGAGGATGAACAGCGTGAGTGAAGGTTTTTGCACATTGGATGAAAAAGATTATCCAAACGTTTGTTTAAATGGCTAAAAATTAGTATTTTTGCGCCCGATTAGCGTGAATGTAAAAAAATTGTATATCAATGAATATATCTTACAAATGGCTTAAAGAGTACGTGGACTTCAATCTTTCACCACAGGAAGTGTGCGACGCTCTTACCTCTGAGGGGCTTGAAGTTGGCGCTCTCGAAGAGGTGCAAAGCATCAAAGGCGGTCTTAAAGGCTTATATGTGGGTAAAGTGCTGACATGCGAGCTTCACCCGAATTCTGACCACCTGCATGTGACAACCGTTGACCTTGGTAAAGAATCTCCGTCGCAAATCGTATGCGGCGCTCCTAATGTGGCCGCAGGACAGAAAGTGATTGTGGCAGACCTGGGATGTGTGCTCTATGATGGCGACAAGGAATTTGTCATCAAGAAATCCAAACTGCGTGGCGTGGAGAGTTTCGGCATGATTTGTGCTGAAGACGAAATCGGTGTGGGCAACAGTCACGATGGTATCATCGTATTGCCCGAAGACGCTCCTGTGGGTCAGTCTGCCGCCGAATATTACCATCTGGAGAGCGACTGGCTGATTGAGGTGGACATCACTCCCAACCGTGCTGATGCCCTCTCGCATTGGGGCGTGGCACGCGACCTGTATGCCTGGCTTGTGCAGAATGGTTATGAAACAGCGCTTCATCGTCCCGACTGCGAGGCTTTCGTGGTGGACAATGAGGACATGCCCATCGAAGTGACCATCGAAAATCAGGAGGCCTGCAGGCGTTATGCCTGTGTGAGCGTGACAGGATGCGAGGTGAAGGAAAGTCCTGACTGGCTGAAGAACAAGTTGCGTACCATTGGCGTGCGCCCCATCAACAACATCGTTGACATTACCAATTATGTGATGATGGCTTACGGACAGCCCTTGCATTGCTTTGATGCAGACATGGTGACCGGTCATCACATTGTAGTGAAAACCATGCCAGAGGGTACACCATTCGTTACACTTGATGGAGAGGAACATAAGCTCAGCGACCGCGACTTGGCCATCTGCAACACTCAGGAACCCATGTGTATCGCCGGCGTGTTTGGCGGAAAGGGCAGCGGCACCTATGACAGCACGACCAATGTGGTGCTCGAAAGCGCTTACTTCCATCCCACATGGATAAGAAAAAGCGCACGCCGTCATGGCTTGAGTACTGATGCCTCGTTCCGCTTTGAGCGTGGCGTTGACCCCAACGGCACCGTCTATGCCTTGAAACAGGCTGCCATCCTCTGCAAGCAACTGGCCGGTGGCAAGGTGTCCATGCAAATCAAGGATGTTTATCCAGACCCCGTGCCCAACTTCGAGGTATCTTTGAAATATGACTATGTCAACACGCTCATCGGCAAGGTGATACCTGCTGAAACGGTGAAGAGCATCGTGACCAGTCTTGAGATGACAATCGAGAGTGAAACGGCTGAAGGTATTCAACTCAGCATACCTCCTTATCGTACCGACGTGCAGCGTCCATGCGATGTCGTGGAAGACATCCTGCGCATCTATGGATATAACAATGTGGAAATTCCAACCCAGCTGAAAAGCTCGCTCGTCATCAAGGGTGATGAAGATGTCAAGTATAAATTGCAAAACCTTGTGTCTGAACAGCTTGTAGGCGAAGGATTCAATGAAATATTGAACAACTCGCTCACCAAGTCGGCTTATTACGACAACATGGAAGGCATGGCCGACAACCTGGTGAAAATCATGAACCCGCTGAGCTCCGACCTTAACGTGCTGAGAGCTTCGATGCTTTTCGGTGGATTGGAGAGTGTGGCCTATAATGCCAACCGCAAGAATCCCGACCTGCGTTTCTTTGAATTTGGCAATGTCTATCATTTCTCTCCTGAAAAGAAGAACACCGACAACCCGATGCTCGCTTATAAGGAGGAAACCCACCTTGCACTCTGGGTGACAGGCCGACGTGTGGCTGGCAGTTGGGCTCATGCCGATGAGGATGCTACATTCTATGAACTGAAGGCATATGTCGATAACATTTTCCGCCGCATCGGATTGGCACAGGGTGCCTTTGTGACGGAGAGTGGAGACAGCCAGCTCTACCAACACAGCATCGTGTTGAGAAACCGAGGCGGTAAGGAACTGGCAACTCTCGGCATCGTCAGTAAGAAACTGCAGAAGGCTGCAGGCATCGACAATACTGTCTATTATGCCGACATCAACTGGACACTCGTCACTAAGGCTGTGCGCAAAAACGTGGTGAGCTTCCGCGAGATTTCCAAATATCCTGCCGTGAGCAGAGACCTCGCCTTGTTGCTTGACAAAGAGGTGAAGTTTGAAGCCATTGAACGTGTGGCACGACAGACGGAAAAGAAACTGCTGAAGAGTGTCGAGCTGTTTGACGTCTACGAGGGCAAAAACCTGCCTGAGGGCAAGAAGAGCTATGCCGTTAACTTTATCCTGCTCGACGAAAGCAAAACCCTCAACGACAAGCAGATTGATGCCATCATGAACAAGCTCATCGCCAACCTGAAGAAGGAACTTAAAGCAGAATTGCGATAATTCCCCTCATGGATTGACCTTGGACAATCAACATACGAATGACGGAAAATTTTAAAATAATATTAATATGGGAAGAGCATTTGAATATCGTAAAGCTACGAAATTGAAGAGATGGGGACACATGGCCAAGACTTTTACCCGTCTCGGAAAGCAAATCGCCATTGCCGTCAAGGCTGGCGGTCCAGAACCTGAAAACAACCCCACATTGCGCTCGGTCATTGCTAACTGCAAGCGCGAAAACATGCCTAAGGACAACATTGAGCGTGCCATCAAAAACGCTATGGGTAAAGACCAGAGCGACTACAAAGAGGTGACCTACGAGGGATATGGCCCTCATGGTATCGCCATCTTTGTTGACACGCTGACCGACAACACCACACGCACCGTGGGTGACGTGCGCTCGGTGTTCAACAAATTCAGCGGCACGCTGGGCACAACAGGCTCATTGGCCTATCTCTTTGACCACAAGTGTGTGTTCACCTTCAAGAAAAAGGATGGTCTCGACATGGAAGAACTGGTGCTCGAACTCATCGATCTCAATGTGGAGGACGAATACGACGAGGACGAGGAAGAAGGTACAATCACCATTTATGGCGACCCCAAGAGCTATGCTCAGATTCAGAAATTCCTTGAGGAACAGGGA
>SFEK01000166.1 GCA_004557285.1 Bacteroidales bacterium
TTTTTATCATTTTTCATGAAAAACAAAAGGATATATGTCCAAACAACAAAAACATACACCTTATTATATATATGGCGAGTTCCCAAAAATCAGAACCCGCCATAAAAGAAGTCTCTTTAGTTTGATTGCCCCTGACACATTGGAGCATTTCCCTGTCTCAAGGGAGCGGAGTGACGGTCACACCATTTTCACCGATAATCTGGTAATCCACTTGTCCTGTGGGCACATGGAAGGTGACATGGTCGAACAGCACATTGCGACTGTTGTCGAATGTCATGCGGTTGTCGGTGGCCTGTATCTCCAGGTTGCGGAACGTGAAACCATCCACATCGTTCATGGTACGCACTATGCGGTTGGTTCTCACCTTGCCATTCTCTATAAGCACGTTGGAACAAGGAATTTCGGGAATGGCATTCACCGTGAGCAGGCGGTCGGCAGATTCCACGACAAAGTTTCTGATGGTGATGCCGCGCACCGTGGGCGTGAGCGGAGTGATGTCGAGCGGCGGAGTGCGGCGGGCCAGTTCGCCCACATACATTTCAGAACCGAGCAAATCCCAAGTAAACGCCTCACGCACATCCACCAGGCGCACATTCTCGTAAACAATGTTCTCAACGGTGCCTCCACGGTTGCGGCGTGTCTTGAAACGGAAGCCAGTGCGTGTGCCATAGAACACACAGTCGTGCAGATACACATGGTTGATGCCTCCAGCTGTCTCGCTGCCGAGCGTGATGCCACCATGCCCATCCTTGGCCAGACAATAGCGGATGACCACATTCGTTGTAGGGCGGTTGACACGAAGCCCGTCTTCACAGCGTCCCGACTTGATGGTGAAGCAATCGTCGCCGCAGTTGAGTGTGGAATATTCGATGAGCACATTGCTGCACGATGAGATGTCGATGCCGTCGCCACTGGGTACACCCACCGAATTGACCGTGATGCCACGGATAATCACATTGTCGCAATACACAGGATTGACATTCCACAACACGCTACGCTCAAAGGTCACCCCCTCCACCAGCACATTCTTGCAGTTGATGGGAGAGAACGATTTGGGACGGTAGAATGTGCGCCCGTCGATACCATCGCAAAGACGCTGTGCCACAGGCATCCTGTAGTCGATGTCCTTTTCCACCACGTTGCGGCCATTGGGAAACGAGCGCATGGGCACATCCATTGGTGGCCCGATGATTTTCCCCTTGCCCGTGAGGGCTATGTTCTTCTGTTTGTTGGCATAGATAAACGCTCCTGCACCCATCACCTCAACACCTTCATGACGGGTGAACACAGCAGGCTGATAATCGTCGGGAGAGCCTGAGAACTCGATGACCGCTCCCTCTTCCAGCCGCAGTTCCACGTTGCTCATCAGGGTGATGCGCCCCGAAATCCAATGTCCTTCGGGCACCACCAGCGTGCCGCCTCCCTTCTTGGAGAGCCGCTGTATCATGGTGTTGATGGCAGGGGTGATCTTGCCGTCGGCTGCAATGTCGTCGGTAGTGAGCAGCATCAGTCTGCGAGGGAATGTGGGCCGCTTGAGCTTCTTCATCAAGAAAGGAGCCTCATCCACAGCATCCATCACCTGGGGCATGGCATCTGCCCCCACTTCACACTTGGCAGGTATCGACCAGGTGTCTCTCACCTCATGGGCACACACCACTACAGTAGCGAGCAGGGCTGCAAGCCCCATCGTCAGTCGCCTCATATTATTGAATTGTTTTATTGATTGGTTTATAATTTCATCTACAAAAATAACCATTTTCTTCAAAACAACAAAAATATTCAAGCAATAATTCCATTTTTCTCACCATCACATGAAGAATATTCGATGAAACTTATTACTTTTGCCGCCAAAAGCAATAGGATGAGCAATATCAGACTGATAAAAGGTGACTTCAGCAGCCAACTGAAACTGGAACACGCTGCCGTGGTGGCGGGATTTCCCTCGCCTGCCGATGACTACAAGCACGACCGCCTCGACTTCAACCGCGACTACATCCGTCATCCCGAGGCTTCGTTTTATGGCGATGTGAGTGGCGACTCAATGAAAGATGCAGGCATATTCGACGGCGACCGCGTGATCATCGACCGTGCCGTGGAGGCTCACGACGGTTCCATCGTGGTGGCATTTTGGAACGGCGAGTTTACCATGAAATATCTTGACCTGACCCACAAGAGGGATGGGTATATTGAACTGAAACCCGCCAACAGAGATTATCCCACATTCCGCGTGGAGGCCGGCGACAACTTCGAGATATGGGGCGTGGTGATCCATCTTATCAGAACCTTTGAATAAGGTTGGCTGCACTCGGCATAGTTCAAGCAAGCTTGACTCTGCACTCACTTGCACAACCTTTGAATAAGTTTGGCACATGTATGGCATTATAGACTGTGACAACTGCTACGTTTCGTGCGAGAGGGTTTTCCGTCCAGACCTGGAGGGGAAGCCTGTTGTGGTGTTGTCGAACAATGATGGCTGCGTGGTGGCACGTTCCAACGAGGCCAAAGCACTGGGCGTGGAAGAGGGCACCCCCTACTTCCAGTTGTCCCAGCTGTTTCCTCATGCCGGCATCACCGCTTTCTCGTCGAACTACGAACTGTACGGCGAACTGACAGGGCGTATCATCGATATTATTCGGGCGGAGGCTCCCGCCTATTTCAGATACAGCATCGACGAGTGCTTCGTGTATCTGAAAGGTATGGACCATATTCCGCTCAAGACATGGGGAGAGCACCTGCACCAGAAGGTGAAACGATGGGTGGGCATGCCTGTCAGTATCGGCATAGCCCCCAACAAGACATTGGCCAAGGTGGCCAGTCATTTTGCCAAAAAGATACCAGGATACAAACATTGCTGCGTGATTGACAACGAGGAGAAACGCATCAAGGCCCTGCAACTATATCCCATCGGCAAGGTGTGGGGCATAGGCAGGAAATACGGCGCCCGTCTGGAGGCCATGGGGGTGAAAACGGCCTACGACTTTGCCTCTCATCATGGCGACTGGGTGAGGGCTACATTCAACAACATCGTGATCTACCGCACATGGGCCGAACTCAATGGCGAGGACTGTGTGCCCAACGAGGAATATGCCAAGAAAAAAAGCATCTGCACGAGCAGGAGTTTCAACGGCATGATTACCGACATGGAGTCGCTGTGCACGCATGTGTCCAACTATGCCGCCCGATGTGCCGAAAAGCTGCGGGCACAGCAAACAGTGGCTTCGATGGTGGGTGTGTTCATCAACACCAACCGCTTTCGTGAAGACCTCGGACAATACTGGAACTTCAACGAGGTGAGGCTGCTCACACCGTCCAATGCCACCGTCACCATCGTGCAAGCCGCCAAGGAGGCCTTGAAACATATTTACCGCCAAGGCTACCATTACAAGAAAGCAGGCGTTGTGGTGATGGACATCAGGAATGAATCACCCATACAGCACGACTTGTTTGGCATCACCCCGGAACAATATCTGAAGTTGCACCGCATCGACGAGGCCATCGACCGTATCAACCGCATACACGGCACCGAAACGGTGGTGCTGGGCGCACAACAATATACCCGGAAACAGGGCAATGGGAAGGCCGACGTCTTTGCCAATGCCATCAAGCACGACTTCAGGAGTCCTAACCCCACCACACGATGGAGTGACCTGATGAAACTCAACAGGGGGGCAACAAACAAAAGATAACCATTCGACTATATATACAAGCAATCATATCAACACACCCATGGGAAGAAACAAATTTTCACAACACGAGATAAACACCATCGGCAAGCTGCTGCGCAAGAAAAACGCAGCGACAAGAGCCCAGCAGAAACTCATCAGACACCAACTGAGGGTGGACTTTGAGTTTAACATCTCCGACTTCAACGTGCAGGGCAAGGCCTTCGGCGAGGAAGAACTGCATGAGGCCATCAAGCGTGGTGCCATCCAGATACTCGATGATGCCACCATTGCCTCGATGAAAGAAAAACGTGCCCGCGACAAGGCCCGCGACGAGGCAGCCAAAGAACAGGAAGCCATAGCCAATGGTGCTACCGACTGGCGCGAAGCTATGAAACAATGGGAAGAGGCCTATCCTACAGATAACGAAAAGCCATCCAATGGATGTTGAAAATCGTACTATTGGATATTGAAAATCGTACTATACGATTTGCCCGAATCGTACTATACGATATTGGAAATCGTACTATACGATTTTCCAAATCGTTTCAGACAGGTGACATGAACAAGCCAACAAGATGAAATGTCCTCGTTTTGCAGCCAATATTTCCTATTGTTCACCTATATTTGGTCTATATCC
>SFEK01000167.1 GCA_004557285.1 Bacteroidales bacterium
ATGAGCCGGAGATATAGTCTGACTAAGTCAGAAATTAAAGAATTAAAAAATTAAAGAATTAAAGTTGGAAGCCTCACCCCCGGCCCCTCTCCAAGAGAGAGGGGAGATAATATGTCTCAAGGCTGAGTTAAATATTTATTTATGATGATTACTGATTTGAAAAACATATTATTGACTATAATGATGGTAATGGCGGCTGCCTTCGTCACTTCTTGTTCGGATGACGACAGCCTTGCCTCCCGCGGTCTGGAGACCGTGGAGATGCCTATCTCCATCTCCATCCCCGCCGAAGGATTCGTCAATCCCACTGATGTGGGCATAGGCAATGATGAGCCTGCTTCGACGTTAGCCGTCACCCGCGCCCTTGGAGACCCCGGTGAAGCGGAGTCCTTTGTCCTCCCCCAATATCTCTATATATACCTCGTTACCACCACAACCTCTGGTACCACCCAAGTCATCTTCAAGAAGCAAGAGGTGAACCCCGAGGACTGGAAGCTCTCCACTTCCGGAGGTAACACCAATAACCACTTCTCGGCTAAGGATGGTCTCTATGTCTATCAAGGTCATCTCTCCATCAACCTCCCGCTCAACCGCAAGGAGGGCAGGGTGTATGTGGTGGCAAGCAATCTGGAATTGGATAACAGCGGCACATATAATCTCGTGACCGATGTCTCGTCTTGGAGTTCTTCTAAAGATGTAGAGGATGGAGTTACGTTCACCAACCAGTCTTCCTTGCGTAACAATATGCAGAACCTCTACTCCTCGCCATATAACCTCAAAAACAAAGACGACAAATATTACGGCACCATCAAGGACTATGCCTCAAATGTGCCGCATATCGACATGGTGCTGTATCATGTGGCTACAAAGATTGACCTGCAATGGACTATCGACGAGCAGTTTCAAGGAACTAAGGAATGGAAGCAGGAGACGAAGGATAAAAATAGTTTAGATGACACAATGCGCAGCACAACGGATAACACATCCGAAGACTACAACAAGGTGTTCTTCTCCTACATCGAGGCGCGACTACTGCCTAAGGAAAAACTTCCAATATTCAAGCCGATGAATGTGACGTCAAGCTCTGGCACATTCGACGCGGCCTTTCTCGGAGAAGAGAAGGAAACGGGAAATCTTCAGTCATATACAGATGCTAATGGAAACACCAAAGAAAGAAAGGAATACTACCAAGTGCTCCCGGAAGAAGAAAAGTCAGGCATGTACTACGGTCGCAAGGCCATCTATGTGATGCCGAAACTTGTTAAATCAGATTCTGGAGATTATTACGACATACCGCTGAAGATACTGGTGAACAATTACACTACCTCAAAGAAAAACGAGAATGGGACGTACACTTCCCTTCTCAAAAAAGAAGACCATGCCACCACAGGTTATCATGCCCAGATAAAGATAATGAAGTCACGCCTCGACGATGCTTCTAAAAGCACCGACGGCAATCCGATATTCACCCCATGGATAAGGGCGACAATCCATGTCAACACTGTGAAAGATGTGGAAAACATAGTGAAGTTTACCAATCCGGTTCAGTAAATAAAATAGATAATAATATGCTGAGTAAAAGAAGATTATACACTACGATAATAACTCTGCTTGCCCTCTGCACCACGGCTTTTGCGCAGACAACATTCAGCGGTCCTGTACGATATGTCACAATGTCGGGCAACTATGCCAACGACGGCACATCGTGGGCGCAGGCTAAGAACAACCTGCAGGATGCCATAGAGTCGCTTCACGACTATATGACCCGAAACGGCATCACGGAGGGACGGGTGTATGTGGCGAAAGGAACATACAGCCCCACCACTTCTACCCCCGGCGGCGACGGTGTGCTATATACTTCTTTTCTTATATATGAAGGCATAACGGTGTATGGCGGATTTGATGCCGCAAAACCCGAAGACACTCCCGAAGACCGTATCGTCCTTGATGCTGACGGCACTACAGGGAAGAAAATGTCAAAAGCCACGGGCTTGAAATGGAAACTGAAGAACACCACCATCCTCAGCGGCAACCACAGCTCTTCATCTGCCGACCCAATGACATGGAACAGTGTGAAGAACGAATATGACGAGTCATTCACGGGCAACTCATATCATGTGGTATGGTTTGCCACCAACACCTCAACCAATTCCTCCGGTCTTAATGACAAGAACCGTGGCGTGGCTCTTGCCCATACCGCGGGTCTCGACGGCTTTACCATACGCGACGGCAATGCCTCCAACCGCACCGTGCCCGAGCAATCCGACGGCTCTCATGCCTATCACAACAGTTATGGAGGCGGTGTGTATATGGTGGGCAACACCGTGCTGCGCAACTGTATCATCCGCCAGAACTCATCGTCGCTGCGTGGCGGCGGTGTGTATATGGACGGCGGTGGACTGATGGAGCAATGTTATGTTACACAGAACCAGTCGGGTGGAGTGGGTGTTACCGACGGATATGGTGGCGGAGTGGCTTGCGACGATGGCGGCATAGTGCGCCATTGCCTCATCGAGAACAATGCCGCAAGATGTGGCGGCGGACTCTCCATAGCTTTCTCCTCGCAGCCTGCCAACGACAATGCGCGATATGCTTCATTCGCCACAGGATGCGTGGTGAACAACAACACATCATCGGCAGAGGCAGGAGGAGTGTTTATGAAGAATGGCGGTCTGCTCAACCACCTCACCATCACATACAACAAATGTGTGGGAGCGGGAGTGGTGTATAACAACCGGCGCTACGGACGCAGTGGCGGACTCTATGTGGATGGAGGCGGCATGGTGGCTAACTCAGTGATTTGGGGCAACATGGTGGCTGCCAATAATGATGTGCAGTATGCCACATACCGCGAAAGCTCAACCACACCGAAGGTGAAATTTGACTTCGTGGCTCTGTCTAAATACAATTATGTCGATTGGAGCGGTACGGTGAAGCGCACCAACGGTGTCTATTCCTTGAATGAGGAAAACAGAAACACGACAACTAAAGGGTATTATCCCGACTTCACCACACTGCCGCCCTCAGCAGACAAGGGAGTTAGTCAAGCCCCCGAGGTGCCCTTGAGCTGGATACCCCGCTGGATACCCCGCTCGTCGTCATACCTGCGCCATCAGGGTATGCAGCTCAACGACTATCCAACGAGCGCCAACTATCCCAATGTCTCTGACTACGAGACGGAAGGCAAGGACGTCGTGGATGCGTTCCTTGTCAGCGACATGACAGGCAAGCAGTTTGCGCCCCGTTGTGTGCTTGGAGCCTTTGTGGCCAACAGTCCTACGGGAGCGTATGACAGTAGTGTGGCGAGTGTCGAGGACAAAACAACTTCGATAATAACCGTTTTTATCGACCCATCTACAGATGCAGTTGTGTCTCCGTCAGAATATGACAATACGCCGATAGGCAATTCATGGGACAATGCTTTCAGCAATATCAACGATGCCTTGGATTATGTGAAAACGCTTAATCCAACGGCAGACAGCCCCGTGCAGTTACTTGTCAAGGAGGGCACAACCACCACGGCGGGCAACACTTATCTCTCCCATATCCGCTCGTCTTTCATAGACCTGCCGAGCCATGTGCGGCTGTATGGCGGTTTCGCCTCGTCGCTCACTAATACTGACATCTCCAAGCGAAATCCCAAGGCTTATCCCACTCGCATCACTGCCAACATCACTGGTAGCGACTATGCCGAGAACGGATGCCATATCATCACAGTGCGCCATGGAGCGACCGACGTCATTGTGGATGGATTGCAGCTCTACTTCGCCAATGCCCAGACGAGCAGTGTGCTGCCCACCCTCGCTTTGGAGGGAGGAGCGGGCATCGCCGTCATCAACAGTTATGCCGACCAACCGATGAAGGACATCAAGATACGCAACTGTGTGGTAGCCAACTGCACTGCCTCGCAAGGCTCTGCCCTTTTTCTGCGCAACACTCCCGGTGCCGTGATGCAGGTGGATGTGGAGAACTGTATCTTCCACAACAATGCCGTCACCCGTGAGCAGGCAGCCACCGTTGAGGCTACGGGCAGCAACACCACGCTCACTCTCAACCACTGTCTCATACGTGGCAATGTGGGATATGGAGTGATGGCTACATACAATGCCAATATCAAGGTGAAGAACACTGCCCTTCATGCCAATATCGGCTATAACTCATATAGCGGATCTTCTAATCCAAAGATTACCGACCTTCATGCCACAGAGTCAGACCCTGACTCCAAGGTGGTTACCTTCCTCACATCAACAGATGGAACTA
>SFEK01000024.1 GCA_004557285.1 Bacteroidales bacterium
TCCTTCAAAACCTTGTTCACAAAGACTGTATGTTCTTCTCACCAAACTGCCCTTCTTGGAGAGCATTACAAGTCATTGTTAAAGAGTTTTGTGCACAAGCTGTTAAAACAGCACTAATTGGCAGCAATATCAGCATGATCAACCTTTGCATCTTTTCTTTATTAATTTGATTTACAAGACCGCATTATCTATGCGATGGTTAACAAGGTGCAAAGGTATAACTTTTGGGGTTACAATGACATCTTTTTCGAAGAAATATCGATAAAATGTGGATTTTAACGTGAAAAAGGACAATTTCCTTGACATTAAGGCTTTGCTTCTTGGTAGCAGCAGTTATTGACCGTATCGGCTTCATGGTTTGGTTGCCGAAAAATCACGACTTTCCGCCATACAACCAAATATCCAAGATGATTTTGACCGACATCATGGCATAATCATGGGGCTTTCATCTGACTTGAACATGCTGACATAGACTAAATATTGACGAACAATAGGCGAACAAAAAAAAAAACGGATGGGCATCATCGAAAAATTTTCATGAAAACATGGATTTATTTGGCACTCACCGCATTTTTGTGTACATTTGCAAACCATACGGTGGAGAGCATTGGTCTCCACCATCAACGAAAAAAGTTATTGACCCATGAAAGAATATATCGTTTCGGCACGCAAATACCGCCCCATGTCGTTCGACTCGGTGGTGGGACAGTCGGCACTCACCACAACACTGAAGAATGCGGTGATGAGCGGCAAACTGGCACACGCCTACCTGTTCTGCGGACCGCGAGGTGTGGGAAAAACCACCTGCGCCCGAATCTTTGCCAAAGCCATCAACTGTATGAGCCCCACAGAAGACGGTGAAGCCTGCAACCAATGCGAAAGTTGCCAGGCTTTCAACGAGCAACGCTCCTACAACATCTTTGAGCTCGACGCCGCCAGCAACAACTCGGTGGAAAACATCAAGGCTCTGATGGAACAGACACGCATACCGCCGCAGGTGGGCAAATACAAGGTGTTCATCATCGACGAAGTGCACATGCTCTCCACACAGGCATTCAACGCTTTTCTGAAAACGCTCGAAGAGCCGCCGGCACATGTGGTCTTTATCCTGGCCACCACCGAGAAGCACAAGATTCTGCCCACCATCATCTCCAGATGCCAGATTTACGACTTTGAGCGCATGACCGTGCCCAACATCGTCAACCACCTCAAGATGGTGGCAGAGAAAGAGGGCATTGGGTATGAAGAGGAGGCACTCAACGTGATTGCCGAAAAGGCCGACGGCGGCATGAGAGATGCCCTGTCGGTGTTTGACCAGGCTGCCAGCTTCTGCCAGGGCAACATCACATATAATAAGGTGATTGAAGACCTCAACGTGCTGGATGCCGACAACTATTTCAACATCATCGACCTGAGCCTTGACAACAAGGTGGCAGACATCATGGTGCTGCTCAACAACATCATCAACAAGGGATTTGACGGCGGACACCTCATCAGCGGTCTCGCCTCGCATGTAAGAAATGTGATGATGGCCAAGGACGAACAGACATTGCCCTTGCTGCAGGTGAGTCAACGACAGATGGAAAAATACAAGGAGCAGGCCCAAAAATGCCCGCTCAACTTCCTCTACAAAGCCTTGAAGGTGATGAACGACTGCGACATCAACTACCGGCAAAGCGGCAACAAACGACTGTTAGTGGAACTCACACTCATCGAAATAGCACAAATCACACAGCCTGAGGAGGATGGCGCAGCATCGGGGCGTGGCCCTAAGCGACTGAAATCCCTGTTCAACAACATCAAGAAGGTCATGTCTGACACAGCTAAGCAGGTGGCTGAGACAAGACCTCACGTGACACGCCATACCGCAACCGCAGAAGCCAAGACCGACAGTGGACAACATGCCGTTGAAACGCCGGCGCCAAGCAGGCCCAGCGGCATGAAACTGGCCCACATCGGCATGACATTCAACAAATTGAGAAATAAGCAGCAGGAGGAGAACACCACCGACGACGACACTGAGGTGCCGCTGAACGAAGGACTTTCCAAGAAGACATTCGACAACACCCAACTGCTGAGAGAATGGATCGGACTGTGCAACCGTATGCCACAACAGATGACGGGCATAGCCAGCAGAATGAAAAACATCACACCCACTATCAAGGTGTTTCCAGAAGTGGAAGTGGTGGTCGACAACCAGATACTGCTCGACGAGATCACGAAAATCAAAGGACGCATACGCAGCACGCTGGCCCTGAGACTGGAAAACGCTGACATCGTGCTATCGCTCCGACTGGCACGTCCCGAAGAGGTGAAAAAAATTCTCACCAACAGAGAACGCTTCGACCAACTGAAAGCCAACAACGAGGCATTCAGCAAATTGACGGAAATGCTGCACTTAGAGTTGAGCTGATTTTTCTCCCAAGCTGCTCCCAACATCCTCCCAAGCTGCTCCCAAGCTGCTCCCAACATTTTCGCATCAACAGGGAGTTGCTTGAGAGCCTATTTGGAGGTTATTACAATAAAATTTGACATTTCACCCACATTTCTTTCCATAAGCATGGCGAGTTTGGATAAAATGTTGTATATTTGCAAAGGAAGTTAACCTGACAAACAACTTTACCTACAAGGGGACTGCCCCGGAATATGATTACAAACTTATCAAAAAAACGTCTATAAAAAAACGATCATCTATATGAAAAAACTCTTTTTGTATTCTCTTGTTACCCTGGTGATGATGTTTTCAACAAGCGCCAGTGCAAAAGACATCTATGTTTCCACCTCGTTTCATGAACCGGCCAACGAAGGACTGCGTTTCATCTACAGTTACGACGGCATCAACTGGAATTCCATCGAGGGCACATTCCTCTCCCCCAAGGTGGGCAACCAAAAGGTGATGCGCGACCCTTCCATTGTGAAAGGCCCTGACGGCACCTTCCACCTGGTGTGGACCTCCAGCTGGAGAGGCGACAAAGGATTTGGCTACGCCTCGTCGAAAGACCTCATCCACTGGACAGAGGAACGCTTCATCACCGTGATGGACGACCCCACCACAGTCAACGTGTGGGCTCCCGAACTGTTTTATGACGACGTGAAACGGCAATACATGATTATCTGGGCTTCGTGCATTCCGGGCAAATTCCCCGACGGACTCGAAGACCACAACAACAACCACCGCCTGTATTACACCACCACCAAAGACTTCAAGACATTCAGCAAGGCCAAACTGCTCATCGAGCCTGGGTTCAGCAGCATCGACGCCACCATGGTGAAGCGTGGCAACAACGACTATGTGATGGTGCTGAAAGACAATACCCGCAAGCAACGCAACATCAAGGTGGCCTTTGCCAAATCGCCCTACGGCCCTTGGAGCGAGGCTTCCGAATCCTTCACCGACATGTTCTGCGAAGGCCCATCCACGGCCTATGTTGACGGCTGGTATTACATCTATTACGATTCCTACCGCCAGAAAATATACGGTGCTCACCGCACCAAGGACTTCAAGACTTTTGAAGACCGCACAGGCAGCGTGAAATTTCCCGTTGGACACAAGCATGGCACCGTGTTCATGGCCTCTGAAGACATTGTCAACAACCTGATACGCTACAACACTGATGCCGTGCACTATACCGGAAAGACCATCGCTACACCGGCACGCCACGACGGCGGACTGTCGCCTGTGGTGGGTGTTCACAGCATACAGACCATGAGGGGCGAGACCGGATGGCTCTACAACCACCAGCCCATGATGGCCTACTGGAACGGCAAGTTCTACATGCACTACCTCACTGACCCGCGCAGCGAGCACGAGCCTCCAGGCAAAACCATGATGCAGACCTCTGTGGACGGCTACACATGGACAGCACCCGTGGAACTGTTTCCCGAATACAATGTGCCCGACGGCATGACAAAACCCGCATGGCCTGGCGTGGTGTCGAAAGACCTCAAGGCCATCATGCACCAACGTGTGGGCTGGTATGTGTCGAAACAAGGCAAACTCATCGCCACAGGCAACTACAGCTATGCGGTGACGGCCAAAGACGACCCCAACGACGGCAACGGCATAGGACGTGTGGTCAGGGAAATCAAGGCCGACGGCTCTTTCGGCCCCATCTATTTCATCTACTACAACCATGGCTTCAACGAGAAGAACACCGACTATCCTTATTATAAAAAGGCCAAGGACAAGGCTTTTGTCAAGGCCTGCGACGAAATCCTTGCCAACCCCATGTACCGCATGCAATGGGCTGAAGAGGCCGACCGTGGCGACGAGTTGCTCCCGCTGAAAACGCCCTATAAGGCTTTCAGCGGCTATACCCTGCCCGACGGACGCAAGGTGGGACTGTGGAAACACGCACTCACCAGCATGAGCTACGACGGCGGCAACACATGGAAAGAACCCGTGAAGCGTGCACACGGTTTTGTCAACTCCAACGCCAAAATCTGGGGACAACGCCTCTCCGACGGCACTTATGCCACAGTATATAACCCGGCGGAATACCGTTGGCCATTGGCCATTTCGCTGAGCAACGATGGTCTGGAATACACCACGCTCAACCTGATCAACGGCGAGGTGACTCCCGAACGCCACTACGGACTGTACAAGAGTTTCGGTCCGCAATATACCCGTGGTATTCTCGAAGGCAACGGCACTCCTCCCGACAACGACCTGTGGGTGACCTACAGCAACAACAAGGAAGACATGTGGGTGTCGCGCATCCCGGTGCCCGTGCTGACAGCGGCCACCACCCATGCCAACACCGACTTCAGCCAATTCCAGACCCTGGCCGACATGACCGACTGGAACATCTACTCTCCACTGTGGGCACCCGTGGCCCTCAACGGCCAATGGCTCACCCTCTCAGACAAAGACCCCTACGACTATGCCAAGGTGGAACGGGTGATACCTGCCACCAAAGAACTGAAGGTGGCTTTCGACGTGAAACCCATGCAGAACGACCACGGACAGCTGAACGTGGAATTCCTCGACGACAAGGGCAACATGTGCGCCCGCATCGTGCTTGATGCCACTGCCAACATGAAGGTGAAGGGCGGCGCACGATATGGCGGCATGGTGAAGAATTATGAACCCGGAAAGGTGTACCATGTAGAGGCCATGCTGTCGGTCGACGGACACACCGGCACCTATTTTGTCAACGGCAAGAAGGCGGCCTCGCGCATGTTCGACACGCCTGTCGAGCACATCACACGCATCGTGTTCCGCACAGGCGACCTGTTCGACTATCCCAACATCGAGACACCTGCCGACCAGACTGAAGACATGCCGCGTGCCGACGAAGAAGACCCCATGGCCACCTTCTGCATCGCCAATGTCAACACCACATCGCTCGATGCAGACTCTGCCGCTACCGTACTGAGATATGACGACTTTGCACACTATGCCGACTATTTCAACAACATGGAAAACGAGAACATCGTCACCTACATTCCCAACAGCGGCGCATCGGCATGGATGGCACGCAACATTCCGCTGTTCAACTGTCCCGACAAGGATTTTGAAGAGATGTTCTACTACCGCTGGTGGACCTTGCGCAAACACATCAAGCGCACTCCTGTGGGCTATGGCATGACCGAATTTCTCGTGCAACGTTCCTACGCCGACCGCTACAACCTCATCGCCTGTGCCATAGGACATCATGTGATGGAAACCCGCTGGCTGAGAGACACCACCTATCTGCACCAGATACTCAACACCTGGTATCATGGCAACGAGGGCAAGCCCATGCAGAAAATGGTGAAGTTCAGTTCGTGGAACCCCGCCGCCGTGTATGAGGCCTACAAGGTGCATGGCGACAAGGATTTCCTGCTGGCCCTGAAGCCTTCGTTGGAAGAGGAGTATGCCCGCTGGCAAAGCACCAACCGACTGGACAATGGCCTCTACTGGCAGGGCGATGTGCAAGACGGCATGGAAGAAAGCATCAGCGGTGGCAGAAAGAAGAAATATGCCCGCCCCACCATCAACAGTTATATGTTTGGCAATGCACAGGCGCTTGCTGCCATCAATGCACTTGCCGGCGACCAGCACAAGGCCGACAGCTACAGCAAGGAGGCGCAACAGCAGAAGAGTCTCATCGAGAACAAACTGTGGAACAGCAATCACCAATTCTTTGAAACCATGCGTGGCGACACCCTGGCAGCCGTTCGCGAGGCCATAGGTTTCATCCCCTGGTATTTCAACATGCCCGAGGCAGGAAAATATGACGAGGCTTGGAAACAGGTGGAGGACGAGAAAGGATTCTCTGCCCCCTACGGACTGACCACCGCCGAACGCCGCCATCCACAGTTCCGCTCTCACGGCACAGGCACCTGCGAATGGGACGGTGCCATCTGGCCTTTTGCATCGAGCCAGACACTCACTGCCATGATCAACTACATCAACAACTACCCCCAGCCTGTGGTGGGCAAGGAGACATTCTTCAAGCAGATGAAACGGTATGTAGAGAGCCAGCACCACCGCGGCAGACCGTATATCGGCGAATATCTTGACGAGACCAACGGCGCATGGCTCATGGGCGACCGTGAACGCAGCCGCTACTATAACCATTCCACCTTCAACGACCTGGTCATCACGGGTATAGCAGGCATTCGTCCGCAAGCCGACGGCAGCGTCGAAATCAACCCGCTTGTGCCTGCCGGACAATGGCCCTACTTCTGCCTTGACAACGTGAGCTATCACGGTCACACCCTCACCGTCATCTACGACCATGACGGACAGCGTTATCACCAGGGCAAGGGACTGACACTGCTCGTCGATGGCAAGAAGGTGGCCCAGCGAAAAGACCTGGGCAAACTGACTTATCGTTTCTAAAACAACAATACCATTAGCACATTGACACATGAGAAAACTCATTCTACCAGCCCTGCTGTTGGTGGGCATCACAGCAGGAGCACAGCGCTACGAAGACAAATTCACCCGTCCGCTGGGTGATGTGCTCAACGATGTGTCCAAACGTTTCAATGTCAAGTTGAAATACAACGTTGATACCACGGGGCTGAAATTGGCCTACGCCGATTTCCGCATACGCCCCTATTCCATCGAGGAGACCCTCAACAACATTCTGGCACCATTCGACTTCAAGCCCGTCAAGCAAAACGACAGGTACTATAAAATCAAGCCTTACGAATATCCGCGCCGACAGGCTGAAGATGGGGTGAAACTCATCAACTGGCTGTCATCGCTCTACAACGACCGCTCTTCGTGGGAAGCCCGCAAAGACTCGCTGCGAAGTGAGGTGCGCCAGCTACTGGGCATCGACAAGCTGCTTCCCCTCTGTGCGCAGGAGGCTCCCCGGTACACCAAGATCAGGAAGTTCGACGGCTACAGCGTGCAGAACTTCTGCCTGAAGACGGTCAACGGTCATACCGTGTGCGGCTCCATCTATGCCCCGCTGTCCAAGGGCAAGCATCCGCTCATCATCTGTCCCAACGGCCACTTTACCAACGGTCGCTACGGCACGGTGCAGCAGCAGCGTCTGGGCACACTTGCCCGCATGGGTGCGGTGTGTGTTGACTACGACCTGTGGGGATGGGGCGAGTCTGCCGATGAAGTGGGCAAAGAGACGCACCAGACGGCAGAAGCCCATGTGATGCAGGCCCTCAACGGCATCAGGATTCTCGACTGGATGATACAGCGAAAAGATGTTGACACCCAGCGTGTGGGCGTGAACGGCGGTTCGGGTGGCGGCACACAAACCGTACTGCTCACCGTGCTCGACAACCGCTACACTGCCGCCAACCCTGTGGTGAGCATGTCGTCGTGGTTCGACGGCGGTTGCCCCTGTGAGAGTGGCATGCCCATACAGCTGGCCGGTGGCGGCACCTGCAATGCCGAACTGGCAGCCATGTTTGCCCCACGCCCCATGATGGTGGTGAGCGACGGCGGCGACTGGACAAGCACCACACCCGAGGTGGAGTTTCCCTACCTGCAACGCATCTATGGCTTCTACAACGCCCAAGACAAGGTGAGCAACATCCATCTGCCCAAAGAGCGGCACGACTTCGGCCCCAACAAGCGCAATGCGGTTTACCGCTTCTTCATCGACACCTTCGGTCTTGACGAGAGCAAACTCGACGAGAGCAAGGTGACCATCGAACCAGAAGAGGCATTGAAGGCCCGGCCATGACATCTACAACAAATTGTTAATCTACCCCATACGTTATGAACTACAAGAAAACCATATCCACCTTCACCCTGGCCATGGCACTATGCATGGGCATCGGCCATGCCAAGGGTCATCAGGCGTCATCGCTGAACAACATCATCAAGCCACAGCCTTCTGCCCATGTGCTGTGGTATGACAAGCCTGCCACCACATGGACCGAAGCACTGCCCATCGGCAACAGTCGACTGGGGGCCATGATTTTCGGCGTGCCGTCGGCCGAACGACTGCAACTCAACGAGGAGACCATCTGGGCCGGACGCCCCAACAACAATGCCAACCCTGAAGCCTTGGAATACCTGCCCAAGGTGCGCCAGCTGGTGTGGGAGGGCAAATACAAGGAGGCACAAGACATGGCCACCAAGCATGTGCAGGCACAGACCAACTCGGGCATGCCCTACCAACCCTTTGGCGACCTGTTCATCAACTTCCCGGGCATTCACCAATACCAGAATTATTACCGCGAACTGAGCCTCGACTCGGCCCGCGCCGTGATACGCTATACGGCCGACGGCGTGGAATACCGGCGTGAATACATCTCATCGCTTGCCGACAATGTCATTGCCGTGCACCTCACCGCCAGCAAACCGGGCATGATCACCTGCAATGCCATGATGACTTCACCGCAACAGGATGTCAGCATACGCTCCGAAAAAGACGAGATTGTGCTCAGCGGTGTCAGCGGATGGCACGAAGGACTCAAAGGCAAGGTGACCTTCACGGGGCGCGCCACCGCCCGTATCAAAGGGGGGCGCATGAGCAGCGACAATGGTGTGCTGCAGATTTCAGGAGCCGACGAGGCCACCATCTACCTCACCATCGCCACCTGTTTCAAGCATTACGACGACATCAGCGGCAACGACACCCTGCAGTCTGAAAACACCCTGCGACAGGCCGCGCTGCACGATTTCAGTTCTCTGAAAACGGCTCACACCCAACGCTACCAACAGCTCTACAACAGGGTGAAGCTGCGCCTGGGCAACGACCACTTTGCCCACATCACCACCGACAACCGTGTGGCCAACTTCAAACAAAACAACGACCTGCACCTGGCAGAAACCTATTTCCAGTTTGGCCGCTACCTGCTCATCTGCACCTCGCAGCCCGGCACTCAGCCTCCCACCCTGCAGGGCATATGGAACGACAAGATGCTGCCTTCATGGGACAGCAAATACACCTGCAACATCAACCTCGAAATGAATTACTGGCCGGCAGAGGTCACCAATCTTTCAGAACTCACCGAACCGCTGCTCAGTCTTGTCGAGGATGTGAGCCAGACAGGACGTCAATCGGCACGCATCATGTATGGCGCCGACGGATGGGTGCTGCACCACAACACCGACCTTTGGCGTGTGACTGGTGCCATCGACAAAGCCCCCTCCGGACTGTGGCCCACCGGTGGCGCATGGTTGAGCCAGCACGTCTGGGAACATTATCTATATACCGGCGACAAGCAACATCTGGCGCATTTCTATCCCATCATGGAGAATGCGGCACGCTTCCTCAACCAAATCATGGTGCGCGAACCCCGCACCAATCATTGGGTGATATGCCCAAGTCTGTCGCCTGAAAACCAACATCCTTTCAATGCCACAACGGCTGCCGGTGTCACCATGGACAACGAACTGGTGTATGACCTCTTCAACCATGTCATCGATGCCGCCGAAATCCTTGGCAAGAAAGCAGGCAACACGCTGCTCGACAGCCTCAGCAACAAGCTCACCGGACTTGTACCCTTGCAGACAGGACGCTGGGGACAGTTGCAGGAATGGATGGACGATTGGGACAATCCTGACGACATCCACCGCCATGTGTCTCACCTGTATGCACTCTATCCCAGCAACCAGATATCTCCCTTCCACACACCCGAACTGACCGCTGCCGCACGCCAGTCGCTCATCCACCGTGGCGACCCTTCCACAGGATGGAGCATGGGATGGAAAGTGTGCCTGTGGTCGCGCCTGCTCGACGGCAACCACGCCTGGAAACTGATAGGCGACCAACTCACACTGGTGCGCAACGAGAAGAAGAAGGGTGGCACCTACCCCAACCTGTTTGATGCCCATCCCCCATTCCAGATCGACGGCAACTTCGGTTGCACGGCAGGCATTGCCGAGATGCTGCTGCAGAGCCACGACGGTTTTGTATATCTGCTGCCAGCCATCCCCGATGCCTGGCAAGAGGGCGAGGTGAGCGGACTGAAGGCTCGTGGCGGTTTTGAGGTGGCCATGGCGTGGAAAGACGGTCAGCTGACCCAAGCCACCGTCACCTCTACCCTGGGAGGCAACCTGCGCATCCGTTCGGCAGTGCCGCTGAAAGGACTGAAAGTGGCCAAGGGCACCAACAAGAACCCCTTCTACGACTTTCCTTCTGATGTCAAGCAGCGTGTCAACTATCCCGAGCGCATCCAACCGCTGCCTGCACTACAGACCACCTACCTGTATGACATCCCCACCAAGAAGGGACAAACCATTGTGCTCACCGCCAAATAACCCTTCATGTTCAACGACATACATCACAACATCCGACAAATAAACAAAAAAATAATACCACTATGAAGAATAGACTGATGATTGCCGCCCTGATGGTGCTCGCCACCCTCAACACCTTTGCGGCAGGTAAGATTTACAAGCCATGGAGCAATGGCCCATTGAAAGTGTCTGACAACAACCTCTACATCGTGCACGAAAACGGCACCCCGTTTTTCTGGATGGGCAACACCGCATGGCTGCTGCCCGAACGCCTCAACCGCGAGGAGGCCGCCTACTTCCTGTCGAAAGACCGCGAAGCCGGATACAATGTGGAGCAGATACAGGTGCTCAATGCCATCCCCACATTCAATGTCTATGGCCACCAGGCCAACAATGCCGAATTTGACTTCAGCAAGGTGTCAAAACCCGGTGTCTATGGCTACTGGGAGCATCTCGACTATATTGTCGATGTGGCCGAGCAAAACGGCATCTACATCGCCATGGACTGCATCTGGGGTTCCATGCTCAAACAGATGGACGTGAAGAAGGCCGAGTCGCTGGGCAAGTTCCTCGCCCAGCGCTACAAAGACAAGCCCAACATCATCTGGATGATCGGCGGCGATATCATGGGCGACAAATCCCCTGAGGTATGGGATGCCATGGCCCGTGCCATCAAGAAAATCGACAAAAACCACATCATGACATTCCACCCGAGAGGTAGAACCACCTCGGCCTGGTGGTACAACGACCGCGAATGGATGGATTTCAACATGTTCCAGAGCGGACACCGCCGCTATGGACAACGCAACGGCGACGGCGACTACACCATCAAGGACAACACCGAAGAAGACAACTGGAGATATGTGGATATGAGTTTTGAGAAAGAACCGCTGCGCCCTGTCATCGACGGCGAACCATCGTACGAGGACATTCCGCAGGGCCTGCACGATTTCTCCGCCCCCCGCTGGCAAGACTATGACGTGCGCCGCTATGCCTACTGGGCCGTGTTCGGCGGCTGCTTCGGCCACACCTACGGCCACAACTCGGTGATGCAGTTCATCCGTCCCGGACTGGGAGCATCGTTCGGTGCTGAGAAACCGTGGTGGGATGCCATGAAAGACCCCGGCTATAACCAGATGAAATACCTCAAATGGCTCATCCTGTCGTTCCCCTTCACCGAGCGCAGGGCCGACCAGAGCATCATCGCCGGTGCAAACGGCGAACGCTACGACCGCATCATCGCCACACGCGGCAACGACTACCTCTTGGTATATAACTACAGCGGCAAACCCATGGACATCGACCTGGGCAAAATCAGCGGCAGCAAGAAGAAGGTGTGGTGGATGAACCCCACCAACGGCCAACTGACTTATCTCGGCGAATACGAGAGCAAGATGACCACCTTCACCTACGACGGAGCCTACCTGCGCGAATCCGACCGTGTGCTCATCGCCATTGATGCCAACAAAGATTATATCAGCACAGCTGACACACAAATACCTGAAAAGCAATGAACATGAACCTGTTTGTCCTTTCACGGGAAAACCTATACGGGAGATGTGCGCTCATCGCCCTGACACTTACCCTGTGCCTCAACCTGCAGGCAGCAAGAAAGAAGACGGCCAAAAAGGCCGTCTTTCCCGTATCTGTCACCGAACTTAAAACCGAACGCATGGTCAGCCCCATGAGCATCGATACCCCTACTCCACGACTGGGCTGGATCATCACGTCGCAGCAAAAGGATGTGATGCAGACTTCCTGCCACATCATCGTGGCCTCGACGGCTGAAAAGGCCGAAAAACTGGAGGGCGACCTGTGGGATGTCACCCTGCCCGGCGACCGCTCGCAGTGGATTACCTACGCCGGCAAGACCCTGGTCAGCAACACCCGCTGCTTCTGGCGTGTGCAGGTGAGCACCACCAAGGGCGAGTCGGCATGGAGCGACATCGCCACCTGGAACGTGGGTCTGCTCACCGAGAGCGACTGGAGCGGACAATGGATTGGTCTCGACCAACCCATGCCTTGGGATGTCGAGGATGTCCACAGCCAACTCAGTTCGCGCTATCTGCGCACAGAGTTCAAACTCGACAAGGAGGTGCGCCGTGCCACCCTCTATATCAGCGGTCTGGGACTCTATGAAGCGTTTATCAACGGACAAAAAGTGGGCGAGGATGTATTGGCACCCGCACCCACCGACTATCGACGCACCGTGCTCTACAACGCCTACGACGTGACGGCCATGCTTGCTGCCGACAACGCCATCGGCGTAACCCTGGGCAACGGCCGTTTCTACACCATGCAGCAGAAGAAAAAGCCCTATAAAATCACCAACTTCGGCTATCCCAAACTGCGTGCCAATCTCATCGTCGAATTTGCCGACGGCTCTCGCAAGGTGATAGCCACCAGCAACAAGTGGAAACTGAATGCCGACGGTGCCATCCGCTCAAACAACGAGTATGACGGGGAGATTTATGATGCCCGCAAGGAATTCGGCGCATGGACACAACCGGGCTTCAACGACAAGCAGTGGAGCACCGCCGAACGGGTGGCCCTGCCCTACGGCACGCTCCGGGGTGCCATGAGTCCCAACATGAAGGTGGTGCGCACCCTTAAGCCGGTCAGCATCAACCGTATAGGCGACAAACTCATCATCGACTTCGGACAAAACATGGCAGGATGGGTCAAGTCGCGCATCTCAAAGGTCAACGCCGGCGACACCGTGACCATCCGCTATGCCGAGAAACTCGATTCGGCAGGACAGCTCTACCGTGTCAACCTGCGTCATGCCCTCTCCACCGACCATTATGTGGCCTGCGGCAACGAAGACGGCCGCTGGTGGTCGCCCGTGTTCTCCTACCACGGTTTCCGCTATGCCGAAATCACCGGTTTGCCACAGGCTGTCATCACCGACTTCATCGCCGAGGTGGTGAGCGACGAGATGGAACAGACGGGCACATTCTGCTCATCAGACACCACACTCAACAAGGTGTTCAACAATGCGGTGTGGGGCATTCTCGGCAATTATAAAGGTATGCCGGTTGACTGTCCGCAACGCGACGAGCGTCAGCCCTGGTTGGGCGACCGCACCCGCGGCTGCTTCGGCGAGGCTTTTGTCTTCGACAACAACAAGCTATACGCCAAATGGACGCGCGACATCACCGAGGCCCAGCGTGAAGACGGCTGCATCCCCGATGTGGCTCCCGCCTACTGGAACTATTACAGCGACAACGTGACATGGCCTGCCGCACTGCCCTTTGCCATGGAGATGATGCTCAACCAATATGGCGACGATGAACCGGTGCGCCGCTTCTATCCCCAGGTGAAACTGTGGCTCAACCACCTGAAGACACAATATGCCCAAGACGGCATCATGCCTCGCGACAAATATGGCGACTGGTGTGTACCGCCAGAAGACATCAAGATGATACACAGCCAAGACCCCAATCGCAAGACCGACGGTACGCTCATCGCCACAGCCTACTATTACCGTCTTTACAAGACGATGGAACGCTTTGCCCGCGTGCAGGGCCTTACCGACGACATCAGGAAATATGCCACTGAGGCCGAAAGGGTGAAAAAGGCTTTCAACAAACGTTTCCTCACGGTGAACAAGGGCACAGCCTTAGTGCCCGGCCACCTGCTCTATCCCGACAGCACCTTCTATGGCAACAACACCGTCACCGCCAACCTGCTGCCGCTGGCCTTCGGCATGATCGACGACGACGATGTGCGCCAGCAAGTGGAGAAAAACATCATCAAGAACATCATCACCGACAACAAGGGGCACATCTCTTGTGGCGTCATCGGCGTGCAATGGCTCATGCACGGTCTCACCGACATGCACCGCAGCGACATCGCCTGGCTGCTGGCCACCAACAAGAAATATCCCTCATGGGGCTATATGGCCGAAAAAGGGGCCACCACCATCTGGGAACTGTGGAACGGCGACACGGCAAGTCCAAAGATGAACAGCGGCAACCATGTCATGCTGCTCGGCGACCTCGTGTCGTGGCTGTTTGAAGACCTGGGTGGCATCCAGAGCGACGAGGCGCAGCCGGGCTTCAAGCATATCATCCTGAATCCCGACTTCAGCGTCGACGAGATTGACGACATCAACACCTCCTACAAGTCGGTCTATGGCCCCATCGTGAGCCGTTGGAAGAAAAACGACGGCCAACTGTTCTGGCATGTCGAGATTCCCGCCAACACCACAGCCACCCTGCACATGCCCGACGGCACGACCAAAGACCTGGGTTCAGGTGTTTACGACCTCCAGGAACCGCTGCCGCTGAGCCACGAGGCCATTGTCGAAGACGAGTTCCTCTACACCAAAGCCTCATTCCCCGAATGTCACTCTGCCACCATTGCCGAAACCACCAACGGCGACCTTGTGGCCACCTATTTCGGAGGCACCAAGGAGCGCAATCCCGATGTCTGCATCTGGACCAGTCGCAAACCCAAGGGCAGCACCGAGTGGCAGGCACCACAACTGGTGGCCGACGGTGTGTTCAAAACGGGCAGCGAAGAGGCCCAGCTGGCAGGACTCTCTGGCATCGACAGCACAACAGCTGCGGCCGACAAGGGCCCCATCCTCGACAAGAACATCCGCAAGCATCCCAAGGGCTATCAGCGCAAGGCCTGCTGGAATCCCGTCATCTACCAAGTGCCCGGCGGCGAACTGCAGATTTATTTCAAAATCGGCAGCAGCGTGTCCGACTGGACCGGATGGGTCATACGCTCCAAGGATGGCGGCAAGACATGGAGCAAGCGCGAACCTCTGCCCACCGGCTTCCTCGGCCCCATCAAGAACAAGCCTCTGCTGAGCAACGGACGTCTCATTGCCCCCACCAGTATTGAGAAAGGTGGATGGCGACTGTATTTCGAATACTCCGACGATATGGGCAAGACATGGCAACGCACCGACTATGTGCAGGCCGACGAAGGTGTGCTGTGCATACAGCCCGCCATTCTGCAACTGGCCGACGGCCGTCTGGCTGCCGTGGCACGCACCCGCAGCGAGCATGTGGCCATCACCTACAGCAGCGACAACGGCACCACATGGAGCAAGGTGAAACTCATCGACACGCCCAACAACAACAGTGGTCTCGACGCCGTGACGCTTGCCAACGGACAGCATGTCATGATATGCAACGAAAAGCCCATCCCCCACGGCATCAAAAACGGCAAGGGCGCACGCACGCCGCTCTCGCTCATGCGCTCTGCCGACGGCGAACACTGGTCGCACTGGATGACGCTCGAAGACTCACCCATCAGCCAATACTCCTACCCCTCCATCATCCAGACCAGCGACGGACACATCCATTGCATCTACACCTGGAGAAGACAGCGCATCAAGCATGTGGAGGTGACGACAGACTAATCCTATCAGTTTTAAAAAAGCATTATGAGAACAAACCTCTTATCACTCATACTCATGGGCTTGTCGCTGCTGCCAACCACCGCCATGGACGCAGCAACCGACCATCTGCCCACAACCACGGTCGCCACATCGGTGGCAGGCCTCTACCCCATCCCCTCCAGCGGAAGGGTGGTGTACAACTTCAGTCAGGGCTGGCGCTTTCATCTCGGCGATGCCGAGGGTGCACAGGCCTCCACATTCGACGACAGCCGTTGGCAGGTGGTGAATGTTCCCCACACGGCACGTCTCGAACCTTATGAGGCGAGCGGATGCCGCAACTACCAAGGCGTGGTGTGGTACCGCAAGCACTTCACCCTCCCTGCCGACATGAAGGGCAAGGATATCACCGTGCACTTTGAAGCCATCATGGGCAAACAGGAAATCTTTGTCAACGGCCAGAAAGTGGCCGACCATCTTGGCGGTTATCTGCCCATCACCGTCAACCTGACTGCACTCGGACTGAAGGCCGGCGACAAGGCGGTGATTGCCGTGAAGGCCGACAACAGCGACGACAAGACCTTTCCTCCGGGCAAGAAACAGGCTGCACTCGACTTCTGCTACCATGGCGGCATGTACCGCGACGTGTGGCTCATAGGCAAGTCGCCCGTTGCCATCACCGATGCTCTTGAAGCCGGCAGAGTGGCAGGTGGCGGCATCTTCCTCCACTATGGCGACATTTCCGAACAGCGTGCCGAGGTGTATGTCAATGTAGAGGTGGGCAACAGCGGCAACACGCCGTCAGCCCCCACCGTCACCGCACGCATCAAAGACTGCAACGGCAAGGTGGTGGCCACCATGAAGAAAACGCTGAAACTGGCAGCAGCTACACAGCAGACCGCAGTATTGGGCACCACGCTGAAGCGACCACAGCTGTGGTCGCCCGAAAACCCATACCTCTACCAGGTGGAAATCACCGTGACGGAGAAAGGCCATACCACCGACGGCGGCATGGTGCGCATGGGCATCCGTAAAGCAGAATTCAAGGGCAAAGACGGCTTCTGGCTCAACGGCAAGCCTTACCATCAGTTGGTGGGCGGCAACCGTCACCAAGACTTCGCCTATGTGGGCAATGCCATGCCCAACAGTCAGCAATGGCGCGATGCCCGTCGGTTGCGCGATGCTGGGATGACCATCATCCGCTGTGCCCACTACCCCATGGACTCCTCGTTCATGGATGCCTGCGACGAAATGGGACTCTTTGTCATCGTGCCCACACCGGGTTGGCAATATTGGAACAAAGACCCCCGCTTTGGTGAGTTGGTGCACGAGAACACCCGCAACATCATCCGCCGCGACCGCAACCATCCCAGCGTGCTCATGTGGGAACCTATTCTCAACGAGACACGTTATCCTGAAGATTTCGCCCTCAAGGCATTGGACATCACCCGCGAAGAGTTTCCCTATCCAGGCCGTCCTGTAGCCGTGGCCGACGTGCAGTCGGCAGGAGTGAGAGACAACTACGATGTGGTCTATGACTGGGCCGACAACATCGGCAAGGGCAACTGGCCTGAAGACAAATGTGTGTTCACCCGCGAATTTGGCGAGATGGTTGACGACTGGTATGCCCACAACAACATCAACCGTGCCGCACGCCCATGGGGAGAGCGTCCGCAACTGATGCAGGCCCTTGCCCTCTGCGACTCCTACGGCGAGATGTTCCATGGCCGGCGACAGTTTATCGGCGGCTGCCAATGGCATCCCTTCGACCACCAGCGCGGTTATCATCCCGACCCCTACTACGGCGGCATCTACGATGCCTTCCGCCAAAAGAAATACGCTTTTGAGATGTTCCGCGCTCAAGACACGTCGGCAAGTCCCATGGTTTTCATCGCCAACGAGATGACCCAGTTTTCCGACAACGATGTGGTGGTGTTCTCCAACTGCGACAGTGTGCGTCTCACCATGTTCGAAGGCGACAAGGTGGCCACACTCCCTGTTTCCCACAACGCCGACGACAAGCCCTGCGCCCCCGTGGTGTTCAAGGATTTCTGGAATTTCTGGAAGGCGCGCGAATACAGCTACAAGCAGCGCAACTGGCAGCGTGTGTCATTGCTGGCCGAGGGCATCAAAGACGGCAAGGTAGTGGCCTCACAAAAGAAAATGCCATCGCGCCGCAGCACTAAGATTCGCCTCTATGCCGACACCATGGGCAAACAGCTCACAGCCGATGGCAGCGACTTCATCGTGGTGGTGGCAGAGATTACCGATGACAATGGCAACGTGAAGCGACTGGCCAAAGACCACATCCTCTTCACCGTTGAGGGCGAAGGCCACATCATCGGCGACGGTGCCGACATCATGGCCAACCCCAGGGCCGTGGAATGGGGCAGTGCACCGGTGCTCATCCAGGCCACCGACAAGGCCGGGAAAATCACCATCACCGCCCGCTCAGCCTTTGAGGGCACCTATGCCCCGGCAGCCGACACGCTGACCATAGAGAGCGTGCCCCCCACCCTTCCTGCCTGCTTCACCGACAAGACCACCATCACCCGTCCTTCATCTCGCAACGGCAAGGCGTCCACAGGCAACACGGCCACCATGACCGAAGAAGAACGCCAGCGCACCTTGGAAGAGGTGAACAAGCAGCAGGCCGAATTCGGCATCCAATAATCCTGCACACAAACTGCCCGTCAGGGCATATATACCAATAATCCCCGCACGCCTCACAAATGCTTGGCGTGCGGGGATTATTGGTATTCCATTCAAGCTTCCCTTCTTTGATTGGCCTAAAACGATATCAATAATAACGTTAAATATAGAAAATGTAAAAAATACACCTCTATATTGAGTCCACTTTTAATTTCATCTATAAAATAGCAATAGCTACTGAATATCAACAAGTATTGAGGCAAAGATAAAGTTGCCGAAGGGCAAGGGTACATGGCCTGCTTTCTGGATGATGCCAGTGAAATTTACGGCATGGCCTGATGACGGTGAGATAGACATTATGGAAGAGGTGGGTACCAATCCTAATTATGTATCTTCGAGTCTTCATGCTCTTGGACATTACCATGCCAACAATACTCAGGTGACCAAGGAACGTTATCTTGCCGGAGCGGAGGAGGATTTTCATGTATATGCCATTGAATGGACATCACAGTATATTCAGACATACGTGGATGGCGAAAAACTGCTCTACTACGAGAATGACGGAAGCGGCAAGCGCAACTGGCCTTATAACGAACCATTTTATGTGATACTCAACCTTGCATGGGGTGGCTCATGGGGCGGAATGAATGGTGTTGACGAGGGCGCCCTGCCGTGTACTATGGAAGTGGAATATGTGAGAGTGTTTCAGAAGAAA
>SFEK01000025.1 GCA_004557285.1 Bacteroidales bacterium
TTCCCTCTCCAATGGCGGCATGGTTTGCAGTGGCTTGGTGACTTGTTCTATCTGCGGCAACAGATAGCGGTTGTAGAACATCGAGTGGTCTCCACTGGTGTTGAGCGTTTCGGGCGTCAGCATGCCGATGATGCTGTCAAAGCCATGGCGGGCGATGTGATAGTCGGTGGCCACGATATGGTTGCGCAGTCTAATGGCTTCAAGAAACAGGTTGCGGTAAAAGGCCACCGACATGAGCCCCAGTTGCGGTGGGTATCCCGAATAGAGCAAATGAATGTCAGCGTGCCGGTAGTCCAGACGGAAGTTGTATCTCAGCACTCCATAATATAGCAGCAGCTGCACATAATGAGACTCAAGCTGCGTGCTGCCATGCTTGCCTGTTTTCCGATGCTCGATGTTGATGTTTTTGCCGGATTTCTGTTCCACCAGCAGACTGAAGTCGGTGGTCATCAAATCCACACGCCCCTGCAGTCCCAGGCCTTCGCATACAAACGAGGGTTCGAGAATGGCCTTCTGTCTTTGCCTTTGTGCAAACATCACTTCAGCGGCCTCTCTGATGCACCTTGTCTGCAGCCATGCCTCCTGCTTGAACTTTTCAGGCACAAAGCCCTTGCAGGTGCAGTAGTTGAGCACATGGTCGGCAAAGCTCTTGTTCAGTGTGTCGGCAAATCGGAAATCATCCCCTTTGTTCACAATGTCGTCGAGCGCCTGTCCTGCAAAATGTCCCAAGAGAATGGCTTGCGAGTTGGCGCGAGGCTTCATGCGGTCAATCACATATTGCAAGGGGTGATGCCCGTAATCCTTGAAACATGCCGCAATGGCACTGATGTCTATCAGATAGTCGGGCTCCACCACCACCAAGGTCGGCACAATGGTGTAATGGGTGCCTTCAGTGTCGTGATGCCGGTCTGTAATCTTGGCATCGAGCACGTTCAGCTGTGTGCCCACTGTAGCCAGGTTGCAAACGTGCTGCACAGCCTCTGCCGAACAGTCGATGCTCAGCCGCCCACCGTCGAGTGCCTGCTCTGCCGTGGCAAAAACGGTAAATTCGTTTACTCCTGTCACTATGCAGCGCACACATTTCAAGTCGATGCCTCCAGTGTTCGGGCAGGGTGGTGTCGTGATGGGCAGCACCTTCCACACCTCAGACGGTATGTCACTGTGGGTGATGGCCGACACAAAGCGGCACAATGCCCTCATGTCGTACAAGAAATCCTCCCTCTCCACCGCCTCTTTGTGGTTGCAGTGCCGTCGCATGGTCTGTATAGCCACCCTATCTTTGGTGGGAACATGATGTTGTCTGCACAGAAAATCCACCTGCGAGAACAGGTTGCCGTAGGCTTGGCGGCTGTCTTTCAATGCCTCGTGGCAAACCAGCACAAGGGTTTCGTGTGCCAGCCTGTTCAGCGCAGCAGGTTTCACCTTGCCGTGCATGGACGTCAGTTCAAGTATGCGAGAATAGATGTCTTGGCTGTTCATGATGCTATTGTCCACCCAGTCGGCTGAAATATTCGATGATGTCATCCCAAGTCTTGAACGTGTCGCTGCCAAAGTCGATGGCTGTGCCCATGAAGCCGCTGGTGCCTGCATCGGTCAGAGGGTCGATGAGATAGTCGCCGTAGATCAAGTCCTTGCGGTTGGTGAACACGATATGGTTCCATGCCGGAACGTTCACTATGTCCTGCACCCACAGCATCACCTCCTGCATGTAGGTGGGCGAACAACTTGGCGCATTGGCCACGATATAGATGGAATAAAACTCCAGCAGGTAGCGCAGGGCCTTCATGGCGCTTGGGCGTTGTTCGCCGCGCTCGTTGCGCAGGGCGTTGATGCCGATGTATATGATGGGGCGCTCACGTTGCTGCTGTCTGTCGTCAATCCATCTTATCACTGGTATGACAGAGTGGAGCAGCACTTTGTCGTTCATGCGGTGTTCGCCATGAAACGATATGGCGTTGCGGTAATGCTGGGCAAAGAGCCCATAGGTGTGCACCAGAGGGTCTTCATCGCCAAACAAGCCGTAGACCCTCTCCTTGGCCTCTTCCTCCGTCACATGTGCAAAACACCGTGTGGTGATGTCTTTGTATTCCTCTACCATGGCCTTGGTCACGATAAAATCCTGCACGCCGTCTTGCCTTGGGTTGAGGAAAGTGTTTTTGCCGATATGACCGTGTTTGCCCATGGTTTCACCCATCTGGAAAGCAGGGTTCACCAGAATGCGGTCGTAGCCATAGAGCATTTCGGCATACATGCCGCCCATTGAAGTGCCGATAATCAGGTCTGGCTTCTCTTCCTGGCATGTCGTGTGCAGCAAATCCACGGCCTCTTCGGGGTGCAGGGGCAGGTCGGGAGCCACGATGCTTGCCGAAGGCAGCATCTCACGCAGTTTCAGCACGGTGCCCGACTGTCCCGATGATGCAAACCCATGAACATATAATATCTTTTTCCCCTCCATGATGTTGGGGAACTGTACAGCATATTGATTTTCCATAATCCCATCAATGTCTTTTTGATGATGCAAAGGTAGTGCAAGCGAGTGAAATGACAAAGAAAAACTCGTTTTTCTTTGCATTTCCGAGTGCAGCCTACCTTATTTAAAGGTAGTGCAAGCGAGTGAAATGGCAAAGACAATCTGCAATGATAAGAATTGCAGATTGCAACCTTGTTGTGTTGTCCGAGTGCAGCCTACCTTATTTATAAGGTAGTCAGGCGTAGGAGTGCAAACCGCTGAGCAGCATGTTCACGCCGAAACAGGTGAAAAGGAGAACCAGAAACGAGAGGGCAATGTAAAGATGGTAGGCCCTGTCGCTTCGCATCCAGGGAATACTGCGGTGGTGGAGCGGCACGGCATAAACCATCATCGACACCAATGCCCACGACTCTTTAGGATCCCAGCTCCAGTATTCGCCCCACGAGAGGTTGGCCCATATCGCCCCCACGAAGATGCCAGCGGCAAGGCATGCCACGGCCGGATAGAGCAGCAGGAGGGAGAGCTGACGGTAGCGGCGAGTGATGATGCCGTGAATGGAGATGACAAATGCCATGAGCAGCAACAGATAGGCCACGGCAATGATGGCTACATGCACGCTGAGCAACGGCGAATTGAGTATTGGTTGCATCTGGCTTATCCACGGATTGGTGTCGGTCATCTGGGTGATGAAAAACCATGCACCACAGAGCATAATGGCCACACTGAGCGATATGGCCACGGCAAGCACGGCGCGCTCGAAGCGTGTGAACCTGCCTTCTTTGCGCTTGTGGCGCACGATGCGGCGGCAGCAATGGATGGTCTCCATGCAGAGGGCTGCAAAGAGCATGAAATAGCCGATGTAGGTGACGGCAATGCCCCATGGGTCGTGGTTGACGATGAGGGTGGCTCCCATGCCGTCGCTGTCGTATGACCATTGGTAGAAACGCCAGTTGCGGCACACGGCGATGTTGTTCATCGACACCTCGTGGCGACTGATCATCTGGTGGGTGGATGTGTCGGCCATGGTCAGCATCGACTTGTAGTCGGCAATGTTGCCGTTCTCCACATACAGCTGCACGGAAAAATCGTCAAGACGCACGGCAAAAGGCAATGTGTGTTGCTGACTTCCGGCACTGGCTTGCGAGGGAACGTATATGGTAGAAAAACTGCCTTTGCGCAGATGCAAGGTGCCCTGCACGCCGAACAGGTGGGTGAGAAATGCGCCGAGAAGAATGACAACGAATGAGGCATGGAGGAGGATAAAGGAAAACCGGCGCACATGGCTGCGCACAATATGCACCAAGCCTGAAAGAACAAGAAATATCCATAGTGCAACCATCCATGGGGCACCGTAGCATGCTTCTCGCGCATAGTCTATGCCATGACACTGGCCTGCAATCGTGGCGGCTCCCAGGAGCACCACGACTGCAGCGTAAATAATGGCTAAAAGAATTTTGATGTTCATCACGTTATGATGTGTGTTTATGCGATGTGGGCAAGGGTCAGATTGACCTTAGGAATTTCACCACGGCATCGCGGTCGGGTTTCTTGAGATAGTAGAATTTCTCTGCCGACTTGTAGGCGTGGCTGTCCTTGCTGTAACCATGCCACATGATGGCCTCTATCTCATTGCGTGCACGGCAGTCGTGCAGACGGTCTTCAGCACCGGTGTTGACCAGCGAGAGGCCACGGCCCCAGAGTGGGGTGGTGCGGCACCATGAGCCATGAATGTCGTTTTTCATGGCCAGTTTGTGTTGTATCATGTCGGTATAAGGATAGATGGTCTGCTTGGGGTATTTGGGCAACTGGCGGTTGCCGATGATGGCAGGAGCCCAATAGTTGTCTTCGCCCGTTGTCCATGAGGGGCGATGGCATGTGGCGCAGCCAATCTCATTGAATATTTTCTTGCCCTGTTGTACCTCTGCGTCGTGCAGGTTGCGGGCACGGGGAATGGACAGTCCGCGGTGCCACACGAGGAAGGCGTAGTAGTTGTAGTCGCTCATCTCGGCGGCAAAACAATGCCAGGGGTTGTCAAACTGGTTGGTGGCCGGACTGAGCAGGTTGCGCACGGCATCGGCAATGCCCTCGTCTGTGCCGTTGGCAAAATAGGGCGACAGCGGATCGTTCTTGATGGCTTCAATCACCGATGGTGTCTCGGCCATCTTGTCGGCCCATGCTGTGGTAGTGTATAGTTTTGGACGGTCGCTTCGTGTCACGTTGGTGATGTTCCAGATGGCATTGGCTCCGGCACCGTCTTGCAGCGAAGCACGGGTGAGAGCATAGGTGAACCGCTTCACCGCCTTCTGTCCGTCGGCGAGAGTGTACCAGGCTGTAGAGGCAAAGTCGTTGGCCTCCTTGTCCCACATCGATGGATTGAGTTCCACATATTTCGCCTCTTGGCGGTATTGCTCTCTCAGGTCGTCCTCGGTGATGGCATCGAGCAGTCCGGTGCCCATGATGCCGATGGTCGATTCCAGTCGCACGGCAATGTTCTCTGGCTGCGGTTTGGTGTTGAATGCGGTGGTGGGGATGCTCACTTCGGGATAGATGAGCGAGTATTTCTCTCCGTCCTCAAACTCCATGGGCAGTCCGCTCTCCATGGCTGTCACCTCATGCCATGTAATGCTGATCTGGTCTTCATCCAATGGTGGCAGGAAGGGATAGGATGCCTGAGTCTGTGGCATTCCTGTCACCTCAGAGATGTATGGACCGTCGTTGCTGTTCAGTCCATCTACAGGATGGTAGATGGCCAGCAGGTAACCGTTGCCAAACTGCGACTTGTAGCACATCTGTCGTTTGCCGTGACCATAGCCCGGGTGGCAGTCGATGCATGAGCGGCGCAGCGATGCAGGTCCAAGTCCGTTGAAGGGTGCAGTGGATGAGTTGAAGTTGCGCTCAAAGAATGTTTCTCCGAGGTTGAACTCTGACAGCAGTCCTTGTTGACTGACGGCAGGAGCCTCATCCTCATAACATCCGGCTGTGACATTGTCGGTGGTGCCGAGCTGTCCGCCCGGGTACCATTCTTCGGCTGAGAAGTTTCCTACGGCCTTGCCGATATAGTCGGCCTCGAAGGCAGAGTTCTGTCCGCCCTCTTCTCCCGGCATGTCGTTGTTGTCGCTACAGGATGCGACAACCATGCCTATCATTGCAAAAGCTAATATCCTTTTCATCATTTTTTTCGTTTACAGGTTTTGGTTATCATTTTTGTGTGGCAAACCATGCTGCGGCCTTGGCGAGTTCTTCGTCGAGTGCCTGTACCTTTTGCTGGGCCTCACCCACCAATGGGTCGTTGACATGACCTACAAAACTGCCAAGCGACGACTGGCACTTGTTGAGGGCGGCAATGGACTCAGCCACGGCAGTCTCCAACGAGGCGAGCGACGGATAGTTGTTGTCCTTCATATATTGGATGATGCTTTTCGACAGGTCGCGGCCGTCACCCTCTCTTCCACCATACAATGTGTTCTCGATGCTGAGCATGTTGTCGCGGAAATCCACAAACGACTTGTGGCTGTAGGGCGACTCGATATAGTTGACATCCTCTCCTGAATAGGGGTTGCCAATCTTGGTGTTGGCCACCTCATTGGCAATGTTCTGGCATCCTGCCTGCAAAATGGTGACCATCACCTCCTGCCACGAGGCGTAGGTGCTGCCCGCCTTGCCGGCGGCCAGCATGTTGTCGCCGTAGGATTTGGAACCTCCGTTCACCGTGAAGGGGAGTTCCACCTCTTCAACCCTTGCCACATGGCTTTCGGGTGCTGCACCGTTCCATGCCACTTCCATCTGGAAACAACGGTCGCGCAGGTCGCCAGCCACGGCTGTGGCATAGATGAGTTCCTGCAGACCAGTGACATGGGCACCGATTTTGGTAAAGGCCTCGTGGCTTTCTTCTGCCTTCAGGTCGGCAATCTTGCGATTGGCACCATCACGGAAGATGACAAACTCGATGCCATGGAATCCGAGCAACTCTTGTCCCAACTTTCCTCCGGCATAGGCAATGCCGTCTTCACCCTCAAGTTTGGCCACCTGGTCGGCGTTCTTCAGTGCGGTGGCCAGTCCGTCGGCATCCAAAGGCCATGTGTCGATGTGCGGATCGATACCGAAGTCGGTGGCGGCACCATAGAGGAATGCCTCGCTCTTCTCCCACTCTTCGCGGGCCTCAAGGAATATCTGGCAGATGTTGTCGATATCACTTTGATTAACACTTGCAGGGTCGGCCTTGAACCGTGCTGTGGCATCGGCCAGACTGCTGTACAGGCGGTCGGTGGCATCGGCAATCGCTCCGTATGTCTTGTAAATGGTGTTGGAGACATACTGCGAGGCAATGGCTTCCATCCGCTGTTCATTCACTGTGAGGTCATTGCCCTCACCCTCGTTCTCATGGTCATCACTACATGATGCACCAAGGGAAACGATGGCACCCATGGCCATCATCATTCCCATCTTTTTCAATAGTTTATTCATATATGTATAATTTTTTAAGTTGATTAATCATCAGGTCGTCGGGGTGTAGGGGGCTCTTACAGAACACTCCTGTGATGAATAGAGCACCCCCTAATTAAAGAATCCTTGATAAGCCACTCCTATCGACACCGATGGCTCATTGTTGTACTGACTCTTGAGCATGCGCTTGGAGTATTCGGCCTTCACTGCCACTTGGCGCACAGGCATCCAGTTGAATCCCAAAGCAAAACGCTTCTTGGCTGTGTATTCATACTGTTGCTGTTCTGACGAAGGAATATACGAATCATAATATTCGTAGCGGCCGAAGACATAGAATTTCTGTTTGGTGCTCTTCATCCTGTTCATCTGTGAGAACACATCATAGCCAGCCTCTATGCCGTAGGCCAGGGCATTCTTGCCCACGGGAGTCTTCTTGTAGGGGGCGTTGTTGGCCGAAAGGTTGCGCTTGATGCTGCTGATGGTGGCAGCATCGCCCACATAGCCATAGTCGATGTTGCCACGCACAATCCAGTTGTTGCGGTCGAGCGTGAAATCAGCGGCTCCTATCGCCACTACACCTTTTATGTTATTGTATTGCTTCTCTCCTTCATATTCACCGGCAGAATTATATTTGTCGCCCTCAAGGTCGTGGGGATAGGAATTGTGCATGGCCTTGCCATAGTAGCCACTCACACCGATGCGCACGCCGGGAATGCTGTAGTTATCTACACGGGCGGCAAAGCCATATTTGTTGGCCACCTTGAACTCTGCCGATGAGCCTGCACCGTTTTGTACCCAGTTTTCGCGGTTAAACTGAAAGGCATCTAAACCCGCCACTACCATTGCCTCATAGCGGAAGTCGCCTGAGCGTCCCCACAGACTGATACCGGTGTCGTGCCATGTGGAGGGGAGGATGGTGCCCTCGCCCTCGGGACGATAGACGGTAAAGAAATTGAGCGGCTCGTGGTGGGCATTGAGCAGGCCGACAGGCACGATGATATGTCCGGCCCTCACGTTAAACTCTTTGCAGAAGGTCTTCTGGATCCAGAACTGCTCCAATGCCACTTCGCCACCTTTTTCTATCTCCTGTTCCCACTCGCCCCCTTCGGTGAATTCTTTCTCCTGGGCACATCCCGTACCGGTATGTTCAAACTCGATTTCCGACGACATGGTCCATCCTTTGCCGAAGTCATAACCTATGTAAATCACGGCATGGGGAATGTCAAACCTGCCGTGACTCGGGTCGTTGGCATATTTCTTGGGGTCGCTGTAGCGATACACGTTGTCGCTGTAGAAATTGCGCGTGAGTGCCACCTCGCCATATCCGCCTACCTTCAGCTGGGCTTGGGCAGGCAACGGCAGCATTGCTATGGCGCCCAATGCTGCCGTAATCATCTTCTTGTATGTTTTCATTTTCCAACGTTTGTTTGTCGTTTGCAAAGGTAGTGTGGTTGGGCTGTTGCCGCAATACCTAAAACAGGGTAATCTGCGGCATGGACTACCTTGTTGTGGGGATGTGGTGGTGACGGTTGTACTGCTGTCCTACCCAATATGGGGTAGGCCGGCAACGCAAGATGTTCGATGACAAGACATATGTTTTTGTAAAAATATTTGCAAAAATGAAAATGTTGTTATATATTTGCAACAGGAATAATACATTTCAAGCACCATGACTTTTGGGATGTCTGTTATATACATCATGTTCATCTGCCTTTTCGCCATGTCCTGTTCTGGTAGGAAGGTCGAGAGAACAATTCTCCCTGATGGCTTGGTGTTGGCAGATGGAGACATTGTTTTCAGACGTGGGTCAGGACTGATGAGCCACACTGTCGTTGCTGCCGACGGAGGACGGTATTCGCATGTGGGCATAGTGGTTGACTCGGCTGGAGTGAAAATGATAGTTCATGCAGTGCCGGATGAACCCGATTTTCCTGGTGATATCGACAGAGTGAAGATGGAGTCGCCTCGCAAGTTCTTCTCTTCGCTTAATGCCAATGTGGGAGAGGTGATGCGCCATGCCGACAAGAAAGTGGCTCACGAGGCTGCGCGTGAGGCGATGAGGCTGTATCGATGTGGACTTCTGTTTGACCACGACTATGATGACAATGATTCCACAAAGCTCTATTGCAGCGAATTGGTAGAGCGGGCATATCTTGGTGCCGGTGTGTCATTGACAGAAAAGCGACGGCATGACTTCATCGTTCCCGGATTTCATTTCGAACATGTCATCATGCCGTCTGATATTTATGAGAATAGTCGATTAAGGACAATAGCAAGGTTTTAGCAATTATTTTATTAACATCTAAAAATTTAGTATTATGAAGAAATTATTTTTTTCCATGTTTGTGGCTGTAGTGACCCTTACATTGTGGAGTTGTGGAAATGCAAACACTCCATCAGCAGTAGCTGAGAAGGCAGTCAAGTGTATTCAGAAAGCAGACTATGAAGGTTATGTGGACCTCATGAACCTGAAAAAAACAAACGAAGGGAACAATGAAAAAGAACAACTTGTGGCATTGTTGCGTGAGAAAGGCACCAAGGCCATGGAAAAGAAACAAGGCTTGAAGAGTTACGAGGTGCTGTCAGAGGAAATCTCTGAGGATGGCAAGTCGGCCACAGTGAAAATGAAGATGGTGTATGGCGATGGCAGCGGGGACACCCAAGATTTAAAGCTTGTCAAAAACGACGATGGAGATTGGCGCTTGACCATGGGAAAATGACACTCCCTCATGACAATGCAAGTGATATGGTTTCAAGAAATATTTTACTTTCCGAATAGACACACGGGGCTGCTTGTGTGTCCCAGCGCATAAAATATGCGCTGCAACTCTTCACGAGCTACAGCGCACCACAAATATGTTTAACTAAAAAACCTTTTCGAATGTAAGGGTGCCTCTCGGCGACCTGTCATCCTAAATAATCATGAAAACTTTACCTTAAACTAATACTATTTACCAACCTAAACAATTTATTAACCTTTTGATGATGCAAAGATACATCGTTTTTTTTAATGTTGTATCACTTATGGGGCGTTTTTTGTCGTTTTTATCTTTATTCTTGACACAAGTCAACAATGTGTGGGCGATAACAGCAGATAATATGCCTTTTTGTTTGGTCAAGTCGGCAATTTGTTCTATTTTTGTGCCACCATAAGTTAAACCAATCATTATATGCGGGTTCTTATCATCAATACAAGCGAGAAAAACGGTGGGGCTGCCGTTGCGGCCAACCGCCTGATGGAGGCATTGAACAACAATGGCGAAAAAGCCAAGATGTTGGTGCGGGACAAGTCAACGTCCAACATATCTGTCGTGGGATTGAAAGGCCGTTTGTGGCAACGCTGGCATTTCTTGTGGGAACGCTGGTGCATATTCTTCCGTCTGTATTTTTCGCGAGAGCACCTGTTTGCCGTTGACATTGCCAATGCCGGCACGGATGTCACCCGTCTGCGCGAGTTCAAGGAGGCTGATGTGATACACTTGCACTGGGTTAACCAGGGCATGTTGTCGCTCAGGGGCATCCGCAGGATTTTGGCTTCCGGCAAACCTGTGGTGTGGACTATGCACGACATCTGGCCCGCAACGGGCATCTGCCATCTCACCTTGGGATGCACTCGGTTTAAGACAGGCGGTTGCCGCTATTGCAAATACCTGCCAGGCGGTGGCTCGCAGAGCGACCTTGCCAACAAGATATGGCGTCGCAAGAAAGACATGCTGCAGCATCACACGATGTTTTTCGTGGCGTGCAGCAGATGGCTTGCAGGAGAGGCCAAGGCCAGCACGCTGCTCAAGGGGCAGCACATCGAGAGCATACCTAACCCAATAGACACTCGGGTCTATCGCCCTACCGACCGCAGGGAGGCACGTCGCCAATGTTCCTTGCCTGAAGACAAGCGCATCATACTGTTTGTGAGTCAGCGTGCCACCAATCCTTATAAAGGCATGGATTATCTGTCCAGTGCCTGCAAGAAACTCATTGCCGACCATCCTGAAATGAAAGACGAGGTGTGTGTGGCCGTGCTCGGCGGACATGCAGAGGAGGTGGTGGATATGTTGCCCTTCAAAGCCTATCCCTTAGGATATGTCAGCGACGACCGTGAAATAGTGAAGGTGTATAATGCCGCTGATGTGTTTGTCTTGCCATCGCTCTCTGAAAACCTGCCCAACACCATCATGGAGGCCATGGCCTGTGGCGTGCCTTGTGTGGGATTCAATGTGGGTGGCATACCTGAAATGATTGACCATAAACGCAATGGATATGTGGCGGCCTACAAAATGGCGGGCGACTTGGCTGAAGGTTTGCGCTGGGTGCTCTACGAGTCTGATGCCCAATCGTTGAGCGAATGTGCCATCAGGAAGGTATCGGCTTGCTATTCGCAGCAGGCGGTGGCCATGAAATATGTTGAAGTGTATAACCAGGCTTTGGCCGTAAAGCATTACCGATTATGATAAAATTCACCATAGTTACCATAACCTATCAGGCGGAGCGTGTGCTGGAACGTACCATGGACAGTGTCATCAGCCAGAGCTATCCCTATGTGGAATACCTGATTGTTGACGGTGCCTCAACCGACGGCACACTGGAGATGGCCAAGAATTATCAGAAGATAGCTCAGATGGAGAGAGGGTGTCATGAGGTACGCATCGTTTCTGAACCCGATAATGGGTTGTATGATGCCATGAACAAGGCACGGATGTTGGCCACGGGCGACTATGTGCTCTATCTGAATGCTGGCGACTTTTTCCCGTCGAATGATACACTGGAAACCATAGTGAAAAATACCGGTCTGAACGAACTGCTGCTCAACAATAAGCCGTTGCCGGCCGTGATTTACGGAGATACCGATTTGACCGACAACGATGGCGTGGTGATAGGACATCGCCGCCTGTCGCCACCCGAGCACCTCGACTGGCGTTCGTTTCGTCATGGTATGCTGGTTTGCCATCAGGCGTTCTATGCCCGCACGGATATTGTGCGCAGGGTGGATTACAATATGCACTATCGCCACTCTGCCGACGTTGATTGGTGTATCAGGGTGATGAAGGAAGCCGAGTTGTTGCAGCTTCCGCTGGTCAATGCTCATGCTGTGGTGGCCAACTATCAGCGCGAGGGGCAGAGCACCCGTTACCACAGGGCCTCTTTGCTTGAACGTTTCGATGTGATGAGACGCCATTATGGTTTGTTATCGACCTTGTTCATGCACGCCTGGTTTGTGGTGCGGGCCATCATCAAGTGATAGAAAAGGTGAATCGCAGGCTCCCAATTGGGAAAACCTGCGATTCTGAGTGTATGAAACAATTATTAAGTGATAAGTGTCTTATTGAACATTGTCGCTTTCGGGTGCATGGTCGATGAGATCCATGAACTGGTCGAGCTTGGGCGTGATGATGATTTGTGTGCGGCGGTTGCGTTGTTTGCCCACCTCTGTGGTGTTGGCGGTAATCGGGTTGTATTCACCACGGCCACCGGCAGTCAGACGCTTGGGGTCAACACCATATTGGTTTTGCAGGGCCTGCACCACACTTGAAGCACGCAGACAAGAGAGATCCCAGTTGTTGCGGATGTTCTTCATCGAAGCGGCAGAGGCATTGACAGGAACATTGTCGGTGTTACCCTCGATGAGCACGTCGTAGTCCTTGTAGTCTTTGATGATTTTGGCAATTTTGCTCAGTGTTTCAGCGGCACGGTCGTTGATCTCGTAGCTTCCGCTCTTGTAGAGCATGTTGTCGGCGAGTGAGATGTAAACCACACCCTTGAGCACCTGCACGTCAACCTCTTTCATTTCCTCCTTGCTCAGCGAGCGTGTGAGGTTGTTGGTGAGCACCATGTTCAGCGAGTCGCTCTTGCTTTTTACCTCCACCAGATGACGGATGTATTGGTTTGACTCGTTGATTTGATCCACCAGTTTTGAGATGTTCACCGTAGTCTGGTTGCTGGCTGTAAGACTCTTGTCCAGAGAACCCTGTAATGAAGAATAAGCCGTCTTGGCTCCCTTGAGCTGTTCTTCAAGGCCTTGGATACGGGCGTTGCTTGCGGCCAACTGTGCGTTGACATCGGCAAGTTTCTCCTGTGCAGTCTGGTACTTGTTGTTCAGCTCCTTATTTTCCAGCTGGCAGTTTTCCAAATCTTTTTTGCTAACGCAGCTGCTGAAGATGCAGCATCCGGCTACCAGAGAAATGAATAATAAGTTCTTCTTCATAATGTCAATGTTTTTTTTCATTTTAAATTCGATTGCAAATTTACTCATTTGATGGTGAAAACGTGCAAAAGTCAAAATAACTTAGCATATTTTAACCCAATCAGCACTGTATATTACGAATCGTTAATCTTAATGAATTGTTTACATCTTGTAATCAACAATATTGGAACTGTTCCACTGTTGGCTTTTGGGCGATGGTTTTTGACAGTTTGATGCTCCACGAACCGCAATGCTCGATGATGTTCTGAGGCAGCAGGTTGGTGTCTCTCAGTTTTCTGAGCAGCAGTCTTAATGGTTTGCCGGGTACCGAAGCAGAATCTTCGAGCAATCCCACACGTTCCAACTCCACGTTGGCTTCCATGTCGTTGATTTCCTTTTTGCCCTTGAGCAACATGTAGTCGTCAAGGCAAGACATAATCTTTAAGAATAAATTTAAATCTTCCATGACATTCCTTTCTTTTATCGTTAATACTTATGGTTAAATAGTATGTTGCAAATGTAGTCATTTTTGTTGGTTTGTGCAAACTTTTTGCTGTGTTTTTATGACAAATTGCAATTTTATTTGTTTTTTCATTGAGTATTTAATACAAATATCCAATATTTAGCTTCGGAATGTAATGTCGGATGAACCTTAAATTGTTTATTTTTTCCTGATGATGGTCAGTCCGTCGCGCAGGGGCAAGATGACTTGCTCCACCCTGTGGTCGTTGACAAGATAGTCGTTGAAGTGTTCTATACCGGCCGTTTGGCGGTCGCACGCTTTGGGCGTTTCCAGCACATGACCGTCCCATAGCGTGTTGTCGGCAAGGATGAATCCCCCGGGGCGCAGCACGCTGAGTGCCATTTCATAGGCTTCGAGATAGGTGCGCTTGTCGCCGTCGATGAATGCCATGTCGAATGTCACCCCCAGCCGGGGAGCCTCGGTAATGGCATCGCCGATGATGAAGCGTATTTTGTCGGCCACGGCAGAGCCTTCAATCCAAGGGCGGGTGAAGTCTTCCTGCTCGTCGTTGATTTCAAAGGTATATACCATGCCCCCCTCATCAAGTCCTTCGGCCAGACAGATGGCACTGTAGCCGCTGAAGGTACCCACCTCCAGGATGTTCTTGGGGCGTATCATTTGCACCAGCATCTTCAGCAGCCTTCCCTGCAGGTGGCCGCTGGCCATGCGTCCGCGTAACAGGTGCACGTTGGTGGCACGCCACAGACGGTACAGATAGTCGCCTTCCGGCTCGATGTGACTGGTGATGTAGTCTTCGATATTCATCTTCCTTGATGGTGTTTTTAGGTGGGTTCTATTAATTAGCTTTGTCAGATTTTTGAATTTTATTTGAGGGCAGATTGTCAGTATTAGATGGAGTGTAGCGGGCTACACGACTGATAAGACTGGCAATATGCACCGAATAAAAACAAAAAGATGGCAAAACGAGATAGAAGCCACAAATGTAAAACTTACGGTGGTAATTAATAGAACCCACCTCTATTCTTTGGCGGCAATGATTGCCTCTATGGCCAGCCGGTAGGAATCGAGCCCGAAACCGCAGATCACCCCCATGCAGGCACATGAAATCATGGAGTGGTGGCGGAATTCCTCACGCTGGTGCACATTGGAAATATGTACCTCCACCACAGGGGCGGATATAGAGCGTATGCAGTCTTGCAAGGCGATGCTCGTGTGGGTGTAGGCTCCGGCGTTGAGCACGATGCCGTCGCAACTGAACCCTGCCTCCTGCAGTTTGTCAATCAAAGCTCCCTCGATGTTGCTCTGGTAATAGTCGATGTCGATGTTGGGATACCGCGACTGTAACTGTGGCAGGTATTCGCCGAACGAGCTCTTGCCGTAGATACCTGGTTCTCTCACGCCGAGAAGATTCAGGTTAGGACCGTTGATAATCAGAATTTTCATTGTGTAATCCGAAAAAATGTTGTATTTTTGCAGACCATAAGCAATGGTGGAATAAGTGTCCACACATATATCTATATGGCATAAACTTATGCAAAAATACGAAAAAACTTTCAATGCCACAAGTCAATGACGGGAAAACAGCAAAATCTTATCAAAGGATATAGCAGATACATGAAGTTGCAGCGCAATTTCTCTGCCAACACTCTTGCCGCCTATGCCAACGATATCGGCAAGTTGCTGGCCTTTCTTGAGGCTGAGGATAAAGACCCTGTCACAGCACAACTGTCAGATTTGCAGGCCTTTGCCGCTTCGCTTCACGATATTGGCATCTGTCCACGCTCACAGTGCCGCATCCTGAGTGGCGTGCGCACCTTTTACCATTATCTGTTGGTTGACGGGTATGTGGACGATGACCCCACCGAACTGCTGGAGTCGCCCCGCATCGGCGAGCATCTGCCCGAGGTGCTCACCCTTGAAGAGGTGGACAGGTTACAGCAGGCGATAGACCTCAGCAAGTGGGAGGGGCAGCGCAACAAGGCCATCATCGAGGTGCTCTACAGTTGCGGACTACGGGTGAGCGAACTGGTAACGCTCAAGCTCTCCGACCTCTATCTCGACGAGCAGTTCCTGCGTGTCACGGGCAAGGGGCAGAAAACCCGTCTGGTGCCCATCTCTCCTGTGGCCATCAAGCAGCTGCAATTGTGGTTTGTTGATCGTAATGCCATGAACATCAAGCCGGGCGAAGAGGATTATGTGTTTCTCAACCGCCGTGGAGCGCACCTCACGCGCACCATGATACTCATCATGATCAAACGGCTGGGGCAGGAGGCAGGCATCGCCAAGACCATCAGTCCGCACACTTTGCGCCACAGTTTTGCCACCTCGTTGCTTGAAGGCGGTGCCGACCTGCGTTCCATTCAGGCCATGCTGGGGCATGAAAGCATAGGAACCACCGAAATCTATACCCACATCAGCACCACTACCCTGCGTGAAGAAATATTGAACCATCATCCGCGAAACATTGCACGCCATGAGGCTCAATAGGCGGCTGTAAGGTATTGACAAATCGTATTTTTACAGCTTTTCACCTAATTTACGAACATTTTTTACTATATTATTCAAGTATATAGTATTTTTTCTATACCTTTGCAAAGTTTTATGGCAGGTTGCAGTAAACGTTCCGGTGGTTGAGGGACAATGAAGCCTGCCGGTGAATATGAACCTTTAATCAAGCACTGAAAGACAAATAGTATTAGACACCAAATTTTTAACAAAAAGTATATGAAGATTAAACAATTATTCCTTGCAGCAGCTTTACTGTTGGTAAACGCTGTTAGCGTAATGGCGCAGGAAATGCAAATGCCTCCCATTCCAGTGGATAAGAACGTAAGGATTGGCAAGTTGGGCAATGGCCTTACTTATTACATCCGCAACAACGGTTATCCCGAGCACAGAGTAAACTTCTACATCGCACAGCGTGTGGGTTCCATTCAGGAGAATGAAGACCAGCGAGGCTTGGCTCACTTCTTGGAACACATGGCTTTCAATGGCTCTGACAACTATCCAGACAACCGCTTGATTGAGTATCTGCGTTCCATCGGTGTAGAGTTTGGTTCTGACCTCAATGCCTATACCGCTGTTGACCAGACGGTTTACCGTGTCTGCAATGTTCCTTCTGCACGCACAAACACTCTCGACTCCTGTCTGCTCATCCTGAAAGACTGGTCAAATGGTCTTACCCTCGATGCCAAGGAAATCGACAAAGAGCGTGGTGTGATCCACGAGGAGTGGCGTATGCGCACAAGTGCCATGATGCGTATGCTGGAAAGAAATCTCGAGAACCTCTATCCTGGCAGCAAGTACGGTCGCCGTATGCCAATCGGTCTTATGGAGGTAGTTGACAACTTCAAGCCCAAAGTGCTGCGCGACTACTACAAGAAATGGTATCGTCCCGACAACCAGGCCATCATTGTAGTTGGTGATGTGGATGTTGACCGCACCGAGGCCAAGATCAAGGAACTCTTCTCTGGCATCAAACTGATGAAGAACCCCGCACCCGTGGTTGACGAGCAAGTGCCCGACAACGAGCAGGCCATCGTCATCATCGACAAGGACAAGGAGCAGCAGAACGACCTCATCGAACTGTTCTTCAAGCACGACCCTGTGCCTGATGCAGAAAAGGTGAATATGGATTACATGCTGAACAGCTATGCCAACCAGATGGTGTCCATGATGATGAACAGCCGTTTCCAGGAACTCACCCAGAACCCCGACTGCCCGTTTGTAATGGCTGTATGCTATGACGACGACTTTATCTTTGCCAAGACCAAGAGGGCATTCACTCTTTATATGATGCCTAAAGACGGCAAGAGCACCGAGGCTGCCGCTACTGTAATGCGCGAAGTGCTCCGTGCCAAGCAGTTTGGCTTCACCGCCACTGAGTTTGCGCGTGCCAAGGACGAATACATGAGCCAGCTGGAGAAGATTTATACCAACCGCAACAAACGTGAGAACGATGTCTATGGCGATCTCTACCGTGACCACTTCTTGGGTAACGAACCTATCCCCGCCATCGAAGACGAATACATGATCATGCAGCAGTTTGCTCCCATGATTCCTGTTGAGGCCATCAACATGCACTTCAAGGAGATGTTCAACACCGACTCTGAGAAGAACTTTGCCATGATGGCTTTCTACAACGAGAAGGAAGGCCGCACCTATCCTACCAAGGAGGGTTTCCTCAGCGCCATCAATGCCGTGCGTGCTGAGCAGCTCACCGCTTGGGTGGACAACGTGAAGCAAGAGCCTCTGATGCCCAACATGCCCGAAAAAGGTAAGATTGTTGCCGAGAAAGAAAACAAGGAACTGGGCTACAAGGAACTGACACTCTCCAACGGCGCACGTGTGCTGCTGAAGAAGACCGACTTCAAGGACGACGAAATCATGATGCAGGCTTACTCTAAGGGTGGTAGCTCATTGCTCAGCGAGGCCGACAACGCCAATATCAAGATGTTCGACGCTGTCATTGCAAGTAGCGGTCTTGGCGCATTCAGCAACACCGAACTGCAGAAGGCACTTGCCGGCAAGCAGGTCAGCGTAAACCTCTCGTTGAACAAACTGCACGAATATGTTTCTGGCGGTTCTACCCCCAAAGACCTTGAGACACTGCTGCAGCTCACCTATCTGCACTTCACCGACATCCGCAAGGACGAGAAGTCGTTTGCCAACCTGATGGAGCAGATGAAGCTTGCCCTGAAGAACAAGGCTATCAGTCCTGATGCCGCATTCTCTGACTCTGTACAGGTAACTCTCCACGCTCACTCTCCACGATATGAGAGCCTCGACATCAAAGACCTCGACAAGGTGAACTACGACCGCATCCTCGAAATCGCCAAGGAGCGCACAGCTAATGCCGGCGACTTTACCTTCACGTTTGTGGGCAACTTCGACGAGGAGACCATCCGTCCGCTCATCGAGCAGTATATCGCTTCTCTGCCCGACAACGGCACAAGAGAAAACTGGAAGCCTGTTTCTGCTTATGCCAAAGGTGATGTGGAGAACAAGTTCTATCGCAAGATGGAAACTCCTAAGGCTAACACCTACATGTTCTGGTATAACAACAAGGCTCCCTACACCTTGGAGAACAGCATCTATGCTGATGTTGCCGGTCAGGTGGTCGACATGATTTATCTGAAGGAAATCCGCGAGGATGCAGGTGCCGCTTATTCTGCAAGTGCATTCGGCTATTCCAGCCTTGGTGGTGATGTTCCTTATACCGTAATCATCGGTGTTTGTCCTTTCAAGCCTGAGAAGGCCGACCTGGCTCTCGGCATCATGCAGGATGCTGTCAAGCAGGTGGCTGAGAAGGTTGACGCTGACAAGCTCAACAAAATCAAGGAACTCCTGCTCAAGCGTGCCGACGACAACGCCAAGAAGAACGACTATTGGATGGGTGCCATCACCGCATACGATGAGTACAAGGTGAACACCGTAACTGATTACAAGAAGATTGTCAATGCGATGACCCCCGAGAAGATTTCCAATTTTGTCAAGAACGTGATTCTTGCCGGTGGAAACAACGTAAGGGTAATCATGATGCCCGACACTCAGAATTAATGAATAAATCATCAATGATAAAAATTGCTCCAAGTCTCTAACGGATTTGGAGCAATTTTTTTATGAATTATACCTTCAAAAACATAGTAGTCTTCAAAGACAGTATCAGCTAAGAGATACTCCAGTACCAGCTGTCTGGTACTCCAGTATCAGATAGCTTACACCAAAAAGGATACTGATGGACGATTCGACATTCTTATTCTTTATATT
>SFEK01000168.1 GCA_004557285.1 Bacteroidales bacterium
CCGCGCACGTGCTTCACGTCAACGCTGGTCTCGGGTTTGGTAGGATAGGGCAGACCGAGATACTCGTCGGCCATATCAGGATTCCATGCCATGCAGAAGGTGTTGGCCATCATGAACATGGCATAGGCACGACAGAGTTTAGCCTCGGCCATCTGTGCCTTCATCGAAGCAGGGTTGCCCATCTCTTCCATGGCACGGATGGCTTCGTTGGCGGTAGCCACAGCGTTGTAGCCCGCATTCCATACCATATAGGGAGAGTCGTGACCTTGGTCGTCGATATTCTTGAAGCGGTAAACCTCGTCAATCAATGTTGATGTGGTATAGGTTGAGCTGTAGTCAGAAACGTTGTCTGAACTCATTTCCTGCATGAGGTTACCGGCAGAGGTTACATAGGCAGAAGCCAGCAACTGGGTTACCTTTTCCTCTGTGTCGATTTCTGCACGGTCGTCGGGCAGCTTGTCGAGGAAGTCGTTGCAGGAGCCCAGTGACATCACCGCACATGCAGAAAGGGCGATATATTTAAATGATTTCATCATGATTCTTTACTTATTAAATATAATTTGATGTGTTGTTTACTCATTAGATACCGAGACGCAGGGTGAAGGTGAACTGCTTGGCCATAGGCGCAGCCACACCACCGGTGTTGAAGAACTCGGGGTCCTGTCCGTTGAGCTTGTCGTCGCAGTAAATCAAGAAGAGGTTGGTGGCCTGGATCTTCGCACTTGCGCTGGTCAGACCGATGTGGCGGATCCAGCTCAAGGGGAAGTCGTAAGCCAGTGAAATCTCCTTCATACGGATGAAGTCACCCTTGGCGATACGCTCTGTCGAGTAGTTGTATGCATTGTATGCGCGTGCAAGGTATGAGTCGCCCTGGATGGTGCGGAGGTCGGCAATGGCAGGAACGGTGGTCCTGTTCTCGTCGCCGGCTACAACCCAGCGGTTCTTGAATTCCTTAGGCATGGCGGTGAGGTCTGAGTAAGAGTATGAGAATACAGGGTCAAGACGTACCACGTTGCCGAATGAGTAGGTCATGAACACGTTCAGGTGCCAGTTCTTGTAGGTGAAGGAGTTGCCCAGTGAACCGGTGATGGTTGGGTCGGCGGGTCCTTCATATACCAGGTGATCGATGTTGTACGACTGGAAGTCGATGTCGCTGGTCACCACTCTTCCCTCCTCGTTGATGAACTGGGGAATACCGTTCTCGTTCAAGCCCTGGAAGTCGAATGAGAAGATGGAACGGTAGGGATAGCCCTCCATGGTGAAGCCGCTACCGTAGATGAGGTCATATACACGGGTCTTGGCATCAAGGTCGGTCACCTTGCTCTTGGTGTGAGAGAAGATGAAGTCGGTGCTCCATTTGAAGTCCTTGGTCACGATGTTGCGTGTAGAGATGGTGAACTCCTCACCGTGAGACTTCATACTGGCCACGTTGGCATACTTGGTGATGGTACCGCCTACACCGTCGGTGCGCAACGGGCCGATCAGGTCGTAGTTGTTACGGGTGTACCAGTCGAACGAGAAGTTGATGCGGTTGTCGAGGAAACCGAGGTCAATACCTACGTTGAACTCGTGCTTCTTTTCGTAGGTCAGGTCTTCGTTGGCGAAGCTGTTGATGATCAGACCAGACTCCTGGTCGGTGGTGTAGCGGCGCCAGATATTGTAGCTGCTGATGATGGTGCTGGCGTTGGTCACGGCAGGCTTGTCACCAGTGAGTGAGTAGCTGGCCTTCAGTGTGGCGTGGGTGAGTGCGGTGCCGAACTTGTCTCTGAACCAGGGCTCCTCGTGGGCGTTCCATGCACCAGACACGTTCCATGTGGGCAACCAGCGTGCGCTGGTAGATTTACCGAGGCGGTTGCTACCCTCGTAGCGCACAGTTCCGTTCAAGGTGTAACGACCCTTCCATGAGTAGGTACCGGTACCGAAGAATGAAACCTCGCGGCTGTAGGTGTTGCCGAGCGAATAGTAAACAGAACCTTCCTCGCTGGTCTGCTTGAAGTAGCGGTAGTCGTAGCTGCCGAGCAGGCCGTTGCCATAGTTCATACCAATACCGTTGAAGTAAGACTGTGTACGGTCGGTGTTGTTGATTTCCATACCACCGTAGAGGTTGAGGATGTGTATGTCGTTGAACACGTCGTTGTACTGTGCAGTGGCACGGAAGTCCCAGCTGCTCATCTTGTACTTGGTCTCACGGTAGAAACCGCCGGTAGGCAACACGGTGATGGGCACTGAGTTGGCGTTGTCGGGGTCAGTATAGAGCCAGGGGTTGCTGTCGCGCATGGTAGCATCGTCCATGGCACGGTAAGCCATAGCCTGGTTAGAGTTTTCTGTGATATAGTTCGACTGTGTGGTGGTAGAGAGCTTGTAGGCACCCAATACCGACAGTTCGACGGTGCGTGCGGGCTTGTACTTCAATTCGCCCTGGAACTTCATGTCGATCACGTCGAAGTTCATGTAGTTGTTCTCCAATTCATGGAGCACATTGAACGGCGCATAGTTCCTTACATAGAATGCGGTGGGGTCGAGTGTACGCGATGAGTTCAACGCATAAGAGTAGGGGTTGATATCAAAGTCGCGCGACACAGCACCAGTCACGGCGTTCATACCGCTTGATGATGATGTACCGGGAGCTTCCTGCTTACGGTAGCTGGTGTTGCCGATCAGGTTCAATGTTACCTTCTTGCTGAGGTTGTAGAGTGCATTGATGTTGGCGGTGTAGCGCTTCACCTTGCTCTTCTTGTACCATCCCGGGTCGTCCATGAAGCTGAACGAGGTATAGTACTGGGCCTTCTCTGTACCAGAGCTCATGGAGATAGAGTGGTTCATAGAGATGGAGTTGTCAAACAGCTGGTCAAACCAGTCGGTGTTCCTGTACTCAGCCTCGCGCAGATAACCGTACATCGCCTCGGGAGTGTTGGCCAGAGCGAAGCCGCCCTTTGCGGGGTCGTAGTCGTTCATCAGGTGGTACATACGACCGAACTCACCGCTGCTCGAAGCACGGTAAGAACTTACGAACGAGAAGAAACCGTTGTTGTACATTTCCTTATAGATACCCATCTGCTCCTGAGAGTCCATGATGTTGAAGTTGCTGTAGCTGGGTTTCAGACGGTAGGTATATTCACCGGTATAGCTGATCTTGCTGGTACCCTGCTTACCACGCTTGGTGGTGATGACAATCACACCGGCCATAGCGCGGGCACCGTAGATAGAAGTAGCAGAACCGTCCTTCAGAATCTGGAAACTCTCGATGTCGTCGGCGTTGAGACCGGCAATGGCACTTGAAATCAGTGTGGCAGCGTCACCTGATGACAGCTGGTCGGAGTCAACCTCGGTCACGTCTTCCATGATGACACCGTCAACAACCCACAGAGGTTTTGAAGAACCGTAGATTGAGGTGGCACCACGCACGCGAATCTTGGGTGCAGTACCGAAAGTACCCGACACGTTCTGCACCGACACACCGGCTGCACGTCCTTCAAGAGAACGGCTGATGTCGGGCACACCGTCAAGCTTTGCCTTTTCTGCGTCAACCTTCGTGGTGGCACCCGTGAAGAGACGCTTGTCCATCTTCTGCATACCTGTCACAACCACCTCCTCGATCACATGCGAGTCGGCTTTCATTGTGATTTCCATGCCTTTCTTACCTTTCAGTGTCAACGTTTCCATACCCACGTAGGTAATGGTGATGGTGGGATGTGCGGTGTTCGTCTTGAAAGAGAACTTTCCGTCCACGTCGGTTACAGTGCCTACATTGGTACCTTTGACCATGACGGTGGCTCCAATGATGGGAAGCCCGTCCTCTGCAGACACTATGACACCAGAAACTTCTGTTTGAGCCAATGCCATTCCTACCCAAAGGAATAGACTAGCCAAAATCATAGTTAGCCTTTTTTTCATAAATTCAGTTCCTAATTAATTAGATTAATGATTATACTTTTGTTATAGTTTGCAAAATTAAGGATAATTTTATAACCGCCAAAAATGTAATGAAAAAAATATGCTTTTTTCTCCAAAATTTAACAAGTTACCCCCATTTTTTGCCTTTTGTCCGTTTGAATGTCACCATTGAAATCGTTTTTTTCTTTTTTTATACCCATTTCCTTGAGTGTTTCGGCAAGATAAATAACATATGACGGTGTGCAGGCAATGTGTGCTACGCCAAAATCAACAAGCGTGCGCACCTGCCTTG